>CAZUKR010000251.1:0-1510 GCA_964620885.1 uncultured Eubacterium sp. | reverse complement strand
TTGATAATCTATCACATGAAATGAGAACGCCTGTTGCGGCTGTTTTAGGCTATGGAGAGCTTCTGAAGAACGCTCACATCCAACCCGAAGAACGTCTTACTGCAATTGATTATATTATTACTCAAAGTCAACGGCTTCAGAATCTTTCCGCTAAGCTTATGGAGTTATCTTCAATGAAGAAAGATTTGATTGAAATGAAGCCGGTCCATCTAAGTGATATTGTTGAGGGGGCACAGAATACGCTTCGGAAAATATATGAGGAAAAAAACATTAATTTTGAAGTAAATATGAAGGTAGACGATATTATGGGCGATTCCGATTTACTGGAATCATTGTTCCAGAATTTTTTTGAAAATGCAATAAGAGTTTTAGACCAAAAGGGTAAAATCAAGGTGTATTCAGAATATGAGGACAACCACACTTGTGTAACAATTGAGGACAATGGCCCCGGAATGCCACCTCAGGAGCTGCAAAAGATATTTGAGCCATTCTATCGGATTGATAAGGCGCGAACACGCCAACATGGGGGTGCAGGTTTAGGACTTTCCATATGCAGACAAATTTGCGATTTGCACAATGGGGAGCTTATTATCTCTTCAAAGCCAGAAATTGGAACACAAATAAAAATATATTTTACAACATGATAATATCTTTATGATAATTCTGAAATAAGCGGAGGGTATGATAGCCTTGTTGAAACAAAAATAACACAAAAAACAAGGAGGAAACAAAATGAAAAAAGGAAAAGCAGCTATTTTAAGTGCATCACTGGTTTTACTTGGGGGTGCAGGATTGATCTTTGGCAATCAGGTTCTGGCTTCCAATGCATTGTCGGCAGATAAACAGACAGAAGCACCAGTAGTTATACCAGAAAGCACTGCGCTGAACGCGGCGAATGCAGCACAATTGTCTAATGTAAGTATGAAAAGTAATACTCAGGACGAAACTTACATGGCATTGACAAATGAAAATACCATGGAGGACATAAAGGAAGCGTCAGGAACCGAAACTGTTACAACTACAACATCTGATGCTGATGCGTCAGGTTTTAAGGAGGGAACCCCATTAGAGAATGAAACATCTTCCGATGAAGCAAAGAAAATTGCGGTGGATGCTCTGGCCGAAGATTATGCCCTTACTCAGGAAACCCTGGACAGATTTACTGTTACCTTGAAATATTTTGTGGAACATCCTGATTATCCTGATAAGCATGTATGGCGGATTAATCTTGATCCAGCAAATATGGATGATTTTAGCGAAATTGGCTGCTATTGGACCTACATTGATGCGGAAACGGGAGAAACGTTACAGTTGAAGTCTGCAGCGGATGGAATAGGCTGATTCTAAAAGCAAAAGAGAAATAAACTGGGAGTGTCCTCTTGGATTGATATTAAAATAAATATTAATCCAAGGGGATTTTTTGACCTTTTTGAATTCACTGAAATGTTGGCTTAAAGCTAGGGTAAAGTTTTTGTAGGATATTAATTAAATAATAAAAAGAGAACACCAC
>CAZUKR010000250.1:0-1562 GCA_964620885.1 uncultured Eubacterium sp. | reverse complement strand
AAGAGAGGAAACTTCATAAATGATTGCAGCAGGTGTTATCAGGTGGATATGCACCTGATAAAGATTTTGGCATACAATAAAACTAGATAACAACTTGAAAAAGTGCCAAAAAGCAAACATTTACAAATTAGTAAAGTATGTTATAATAGTACATAAAGGTTTTTTTTGATTAACCCTTGACAAGAGATGGGTTATGTTACTATAATAACTTCTTGTACGAGAATGAAGCATAGAGGTGCAATATGGAACAATATGTGATTAAAGGGGGCAATCCGTTAGTCGGTGAAGTAGAGATAGGCGGAGCTAAGAACGCTGCTCTGGCAATTCTTGCCGCGGCAATTATGACGGATGAAACCGTAACAATAGATAATTTACCCGATGTACGGGATATAAATGCTTTGCTTCAGGCAATGGGTGAGATTGGAGCAAAAATAGAGAGAGTAGATGCACATACCGTTAAAATTAACGGTTCTTTTGTAAAGGATGTACCGGTGGATTATGATTCTATGAAGAAAATCCGGGCATCTTATTACTTGTTGGGAGCGCTGCTTGGAAAATACAAGAGAGCAGAAGTGACGTTACCTGGCGGGTGTAATATCGGAAGCCGTCCAATGGATTTGCATATCAAGGGATTTCGTGCTTTGGGAGCCAATGTGGAAATTCGTAATGGTGCAGTGGCAGCAAAGGCAGAGAAGCTGGTAGGAAAGCATATTTATCTGGATAAGGTGTCGGTAGGTGCCACTATTAATATAATAATGGCAGCATCCATGGCAGAAGGAAAGACCACCATTGAAAATGCAGCGAAAGAACCACATGTAGTAGATGTGGCCAATTTCCTGAACAGTATGGGTGCTAATATACGTGGAGCGGGAACAGATGTTATCCGTATTTCCGGAGTAGAAAAGCTTCATAAGACAGAATATTCCGTTATTCCTGATCAGATTGAAGCAGGAACCTTTATGTTTGCAGCAGCTGCAACGAAAGGCGATATAACAGTGAAGAATGTAATTCCAAAGCATTTGGAAGCAACCACTGCGAAATTGCTGGAAGTTGGATGTGAAGTAGAAGAATTTGATGATGCAGTACGGGTAGTGGCATCTAAGCCATTATGTCATACACAGGTTACCACCCTTCCATATCCTGGATTTCCGACGGATATGCAGCCCCAGATGTCTGTAGTTCTGGGAATTGCTCAGGGAACCAGTACGGTAACAGAAAGTATTTTTGAAAATCGTTTTAAATATGTAGATGAATTGACTCGTATGGGAGCCGACATTAAGGTAGAAAGCAATATTGCTATTATTAATGGAGTAGAAGGATACACCGGAGCCAGAGTTAGTGCGCCTGATTTGAGAGCAGGTGCAGCGCTGGTAATTGCAGGGCTTTCCGCAGAAGGAATTACTGTAGTTGATGATATTCATTATATTCAGCGTGGATATGAGTCATTTGAAGAAAAGCTTGCCGGTCTGGGAGCCCAGATTGAGCTTGTAGGTTCAGAAAAGGAAATACAAAAATTTCAGTTTAAGGTGGGTTAATCCTTAAGAAATTTTTAGCAGATAATA
>CAZUKR010000249.1:0-1590 GCA_964620885.1 uncultured Eubacterium sp. | reverse complement strand
TCCTGTTATATCATAATAGAAATATATATATCAGGGGGAGAAAATAAATGATACCGGGAATTCTTTTTATACTAGTAGGTATGGCATTGTTAATATTAACATATAAGGGATATGCTACATCATCGATTGGTGCGGTGCTAACAGGAAGTTATATGCTTATTTTTGGAATCGTACTCTGTATTGCAATATATTTAGAAAATGATACCATGGCAGCATTTACAGTAGGTCTGGGAGTTGGATTACTTTTTCTCGGTCTGGGAGCAATGAATATTTTCCGGGTTTTTGCCTGCTCGAAAAAAATAGAGGGAACATTCCGCGGTGCCGCACCTTTCAGTGATAAAAACGGAGTTACTTTGTATGCTCCCATATTTGAATATATGATAGATAGAAGAAAGTACCAGTCTCAGTGTGGTGCAACTTATCGAAAAAAATATTTACAAAAAAGATATTCTGTTGATGGAACATATCACATTTATATTAATCCAAAAAATCCACAGGTGTTTGTTATTAAAAAAAGAATTCCTTTCACCACCTGGCTGCTTTTGTTCATGGGATTTTTATTTATATATGTAATATTCTATTTTTTTGGTTGATTATCTGTTCGTTTCTCTTCTATAAATTTTTTTAACTTTTTAAAGGATTCTTCGTATCTGTTTACCTTCATATCAGGAAATGCTCTTAATAAACGCTTTTCTCCTGTACTTCTTCTTTCTAAAACATCTTTATACTTTGCCTGAAGATTAACCAGTTCTTCCTTTTTACCATTAATATTGTTTTTTAATGTAGAGAAATTTTCCAAAAGCTCTTCGTGATTTTCTGAAAATTCCGCACTCTTAATCTCAAAGGTCTCTTTTAACCCATCACTCTTCTCTATTACAGTAGTGACACCTTCGTGAATATTTTCCCCAATTTCATTAGAAACCACCTTCAGCTTTGCTGCAATTTCATCCAATACCTTCAGACGTTCATTAAATTTAAGAATAGTACTTATGGTAATAATCATATCCATCCCGAATATGACACAAAAGATGACTAAAAGTACCAGTCCCGGAGTTTCTGGTACAATCTGAATTACTTTATAGATAGTAGGATGAATAAAATCCATAATTAAAGCACAGGCAAGACCCCATAAAATTGAAAACTTTAAACATATGTATCCACCAATATTAAAACGCTGGTCGGAATAATCCCACCATTGATTATGGAACAGCTTCTCTAAAAGAAAACCGGTAATTAGTTCAATTACTGTAGTCAAAACAATAGAGCCTGCAAATAAAATCAAAAAACTGTGTTTTAATGGCGTTAATACCATAATTACCACCAGAACACCGAATCCATAAATTGGACATACAGGTCCATTTAAAAATCCTCGGTTTACAAATTTTCCTATTTCCAGGGTTGCATAAGCTACCTCTGTACACCATCCTAAAAATGCGTAAATTACAAATATCCATGCTACCTCATAAAATGATACTGGCATATTTATCCTCTTTTCTGTTCGTATTTCATTTCTCACATTATAACAAAAATAGATATGCCATACAATTATTTATTATTTTTCCGGTTCTTCTACTATAAAACCTCCCTGCT
>CAZUKR010000248.1:0-1595 GCA_964620885.1 uncultured Eubacterium sp. | reverse complement strand
TTGTAATTTCTTTGGCAATTGCTAATCCTAACCCTGTTGTTTTTTTGTTTCTGAACTTATCCTTTGTATAAAATCGTTCAAATATATTATCTAGATCATCCTGTGTCATGGGTTCGCTGATATTGGAAAAGGTAAAAATAAAGTTGTCTGATTCATGGATTTCAAAACGATATGCGCCCTGTCCATGTATAATTCCATTGTAAAGAATATTTGAGAATATTCTCTTCACCCCCTGCTCATCCCCTTGTATCATACAAGGAGTTTCAGGTAATTGAACGATAGGTTCGTATCCCTTCCTATTGAAATCATCATAATACATAGCAAGGGTATCAGCCAGAATTTTTTTTGCATCGATAGGTACATGTTCATACGTAATTTCACCGGATTCAATACGTACATATTCAAACAATTGTTCCAGCAGTTTCCGCACCATTGTCTGCCGTTCTGATATAATTGATAAGTATTCCTTATGTTCTTCCTCGGTAACACCCGACTGCAGCATTTGGACATATCCCCCGGCTGTTGTTAATGGAGTCCGCAAGTCATGTGATATATTTGTAATACTCTGTCTAAAACTCTGATTCATCCTTCTGAGCCGGATGTGTGACAATCGTGTATCTTTTATGGAGGAATTGAGCACATTGGCCAGAAGGATAATATCTTTTTGTTTGGCTATTACAGTAAGGAGCTGATTGGTATCTGGAGTATTCAGTATTTCTTCTAATTGTCGTGTGATATGCCTGACATTCCATCTGTAGTATACATGATACAGAATCGAAAATAGTAACAAAAGCAATAACAAAAAAATTATAATTGTCTTCATATGTTCCATATCAGCTCCTTCTTTTAAATCAATCGATATCTCTTTTTGTAAATAGAAGACTGGCTCCTATAACTGTTATAACTCCAATTAAAATAAACACTGCGGAATATCTTATAACATCTTCTGGGTTTGATGTAAAATCTACGATTGTGTCACGCATATTGGAAAGACTGTATCTGATAAAAATATCATTTTCTGTAAATGAAGTCAGTAATCCCGCAGCCATTTTTCCACCTGTTATTAACAAGAATGAAACAATAAGGGTAACTCCGACGTTTTTAAAAAGAAATGAACACAAAAGCCCTATTCCTGCAATGCCCCAAAACATGCAGAGAATTCCCAGATTCATTTGAATAAAGACCATTAACTCAGCGTGTCCGAATTGAAATAATATAGTATTTGATAATAAACGCAAAAGACCAAAAACCAATAAAATTATTGTAGCAACGGAGGATATGGCAATATACTGGCCCAGAACTAGTTTCCATCTGGCGATTCCGTGACAAGCCATCTGGCGTATACTGCCATTGGCATATTCAGCAGTAATCATGAAAACAACAAAAATTAAGATAATGTAGAAAATAATATCTCCGCTATAGGAGCCTTGGTAACCGGAGATTCCTGTTTCCAACGCCATCTGTGCCTTTATTCTGGAAGAAAAACGATCTGAGTTTTGTACAAATACAGTATAAACAGAAGCAAGAACATTCATTGCTAAAAAGAGGACGAACCGGAGCAGATAATCCAAAGAGTTGCCCAAAAAGCACTGGAG
>CAZUKR010000247.1:0-1603 GCA_964620885.1 uncultured Eubacterium sp. | reverse complement strand
GACATCGGATTCTTGCATTAAACCGCGGAGAGGCAGAAAAGGTTCTTACTGTAAAAATAGAAGCTCCGGTAGAAGATATTCAAAGATACCTGGAAAAAAAGATTATTGTAAAGGACAACCCTAACACTGCTCCCGTGTTAAAGGAAGTGGCAGAAGACAGCTACAAGCGCCTGATTGCCCCAGCCATTGAGCGTGAGATTCGTAATCAGCTCACAGAAAAGGCAGAAGAAGGGGCTATTAAAGTATTTGGCAAAAATTTAGAACAGCTTCTGATGCAGCCACCGATTGAAGGAAAGGTAGTGTTGGGATGGGATCCTGCGTTTCGTACCGGATGTAAGCTGGCAGTAGTGGACTCTACCGGAAAAGTACTAGACACGGTTGTTATTTATCCTACAGCACCTCAGAATAAGGTAGAAGAATCCAAGAAAATCTTAAAGCAGCTCATTCAAAAATATGATATTTCTTTGATTTCTGTAGGGAACGGAACTGCATCCAGGGAATCTGAAATGATAATTGTAGAGCTGTTAAAAGAAATTCCAAAGCCCATACAGTATATTATAGTAAATGAAGCAGGAGCTTCTGTGTATTCTGCAAGTAAGCTGGCAACAGAAGAATTTCCGAACTTTGACGTAGGGCAGAGAAGTGCGGCATCTATCGCAAGACGTTTGCAGGATCCGCTGGCAGAGCTGGTTAAAATCGATCCCAAATCAATCGGGGTAGGTCAGTATCAGCATGATATGAACCAGAAGAAGCTGAGTGAGGCTTTGGGTGGTGTGGTAGAAGACAGTGTAAATAAGGTAGGGGTGGACCTGAATACAGCATCAGCATCTTTACTGGAATATATTTCAGGTATCAGTAAAGTGATTGCTAAGAACATCGTTTCATATCGTGAAGAAAACGGAAGATTTCTTACCAGAGCACAGCTGTTGAAGGTGGCGAAACTGGGGCCGAAGGCATATGAGCAGTGTGCAGGCTTTATGCGTATCAGCGGAGGAAAGAATCCACTGGATGGAACCAGTGTACATCCTGAGACTTATAGTGCAACCAAAAAGCTGTTAGAGAAACTGGGATATACACCTCAGGATATCACCGATGGAAAACTTACGGGAATCTCTAAGAAAATAGGAGATTATAAAAAACTGGCAGAAGAACTGGAAATCGGTGAGCTTACCTTACAGGACATTGTAAAAGAACTGGAGAAGCCTGCCCGTGACCCTAGAGATGAGATGCCAAAGCCAATTTTGCGTACCGATGTGCTGGAAATGAAAGACTTAACACCGGGAATGGTTCTAAAAGGAACTGTGCGTAATGTAATTGATTTTGGGGCATTTGTGGATATCGGAGTCCATCAGGATGGTCTCGTACATATTTCCCAGATAACGGAGCGTTATATCAAGCATCCTCTGGAAGCAGTAAGCGTGGGAGACATCGTAGAGGTGAAGGTTATGAGTGTGGACTTACAGAAGAAGCGTATTCAACTTACGATGAAATTGTAATTTGCAGTAAGATTTTAGGCAATAGTTATAAAATGTCAGTTGACAGAACCAGAATGCATGAGTAGAATATAATTATAAAAACAAATTAAATATGTTCTTCAGGGCAG
>CAZUKR010000246.1:0-1616 GCA_964620885.1 uncultured Eubacterium sp. | reverse complement strand
GATTGGGATGCATTACCGGGATGCTTACCTCTGGGCAGCACTTGTTATTGTATGTTTGAATTTTATTATTAAAAATGCTCTGCTGCTAATCTGGCATATTGATCTTCTGGCGGGCTATACTCTTTAAAAAATGAAAAGTTGGGCATGGTATAAGAAACCAGACACGAATATAAGAGAAATTCGTGTCCAGTTTCTTATACCATGCCCGCATTTTTTGAGTCTTGATATTTTAGACGCATTCTACGTTTCCTTTTCGTCTATTTTAATCTGTTCCGCCACATCTAAGATACCAAGTTGATATTTTGCGAAGTGTTCAGATTCGAACACTTTAAAATTCGGATTTTATTACCATATTTGCAAACAAATTTCCACTTCTTATATATAATTATTTGCTGACAACATAAAAATGCCAGCGAGTAAAACCCACTGGCAGAAAACTTTTTATTTTATTCTCTCATAAACTGATCATGGACTGCCCGCATTGCCCTTTCCACATCTGTTTCATCAATCAGAACCGTGATACGGATCTCTGATGTTGCAATCATGCGAATATTTATCCCAGCATTGTAAAGTGCTTCAAACATCTTTGATGCAACACCTGGGTTAGACTGCATTCCTGCACCCACTACCGATACCTTGGCAACGGTATCATCGGATTCAATATGCTTTGCTGTAATACGGTTCTTATTATCTTCCAGGATGACAATTGCCTCTTCTTCGTCATCTCTTGCCACGGTAAAGGAAATATCTTTGGTTCCATCCCGTCCAATGGACTGGAGGATAACGTCTACGTTGATATTGCGCTTTGCCAGTAAATCAAACATCTTAAATGCAATTCCCGGAGTGTCTTCTACTCCTACGACTGCTATTCTGGTTATATTTTTATCTACTGCTACACCGCTAATCAACATGCTTTCCACGTTTGTGTCCTCCTTAACAATAGTTCCTTCTGTATGATTCAGACTGGAACGAACCACCAACTGTACACTATACTTTTTTGCCATCTCCACCGCTCTGTTATGCAATACCTTAGCTCCCAGAGTTGCAAGTTCCAGCATTTCGTCATACGTGATTTCTTTCATTTTTCTGGCATTCGGCACAATCCTTGGATCTGCTGTATAGATTCCATCCACATCCGTATAAATTTCACAGGCATCTGCATGAAGAGCCGCCCCTAAAGCTACTGCAGTGGTGTCTGATCCTCCACGACCCAGAGTGGTAATATCATCATACTTGTTTACACCCTGAAAACCAGTTACAATAACAATCCTGCGTGCCTCCAGCTCATGGCGGATCCGTTCTGTATCAATTCGTTTAAACCTTGCATTTCCATATCTGGAGGTGGTATGCATTGCTACCTGAAATGCATTCAAAGATACTGCCGGAACACCAAGGGCTGCCATTGCCATAGACATCAGTGACACAGAGGTCTGCTCACCTGTTGCAAGAATCATGTCCATCTCACGTTTGGAGGGATTGGGATTGATATCCTTTGCCATCTCAATAAGATGATCCGTGGTTTTGCCCATGGCCGATAACACAACCACTACATCGTTTCCTCTCTGATAATCTTCGATGCATCTCTTCGCAACGTTAAAAATTCTTTCCTTATCGGC
>CAZUKR010000245.1:0-1618 GCA_964620885.1 uncultured Eubacterium sp. | reverse complement strand
GAGGAACTGGAAGTAAAAGAAGTTTCAGTTCAGCTGACAGAAGAATGCCGGCTGGAAAAAATTTATATGAAGATAGAAATTCCCGGAGAAGATGGGATATCCCCCCAAAAGGCATTGTTTTCAGATAAGGAAGAGTATCCTGCTGTACGTGAGCTGCAAAAAGAACTTATGGATGTTTATCAGGTAGAAGAGGAACAGATGGAAATCATAGTGCAGGGAGGAAGGACATGAAACCGAAAGATTGGATGGGACTGGATAAATTAAAGAAAATCCCCAAGAATCAAATTCTAATAGGAGGACTCCTTGGTATTCTGCTTCTAGTCATTGCCATTCCCATAGACGGTGGAAAAAAGGACAAGGAGGATACTGGAAAAACAGCAGAAATAGGTGAAGTATCAGGAGAAACAGATACCGGTATGTATGAGAAGAAAATGGAACGGAGACTGAAAGAAGTGTTAGAATCCATGGATGGAGTGGGAAAAGTAGAGGTTATGATTACGCTGAGGGATAGTGGTGAGAGTGTGGTGGAAAAGGATACAACAGTCAACAATCAGAAAACAGAAGAAGAGGATAATGGAGTAAAGCGAAGTGTTACGGAAAGCCAGTCTCAGGAAGAATCGGTATTTTCACAGCAGCAAAGCAGTGTTCAGGAGCCTTTTATTTCCCGGGAAATAACGCCTCAGGTGGAAGGAATTGTGGTTGTAGCGGAGGGTGGAGAAAATTCAGTGGTTATAAAAAATATTTCAGATGCTGTTTTAGCATTATTTCCAGTAGAAGCACATAAAATTAAGGTAGTTAAGATGAATCTTTAGGAGGGTGTCATTTTGAAAAACATATTTAAAAAAAATCAAATTATTATTACGGCGCTGGCACTGATGATTGCAGTAGCGGGATATCTGCAGTATACAGGAACCCAGAGTGATAGTAAGGTTGCAAAAGAAGCAAGTGCGGATTTAAGTGATACTACATATGATATTTCTGATGAAGAGTATAATGCAGAAGATATTTTTACGGATACAGAGCCAAGTGATGGAGCAGATGCTCAATCAGAAGATGAAGCATTGGGAGTACAGAATGGAGAAGACATTGCTCAGGCTAACGAACAGGAAACATCAGAAAATCCTGGGGAAGCAGTGCTTACCAGTAATACGGTAGATAATTTGGAGTTTGCAGCAGAAGTAAAGTTGAACCGTGAGCAGATGCGTTCACAGAATAAAGCAACGCTGCTGGAAGTGATTAATAATACAAATATAGCAGAGGAGCAGAAGCAGGAAGCAATCAGTGCAATGGTTGCAATGACAGACGTAGCAGAGCGGGAAGCAGCGGCAGAGATGCTTCTGGAAGCAAAAGGATTTACCGATGTTGTAGTAAGCATTACCAATGAAAGTGCAGATGTAGTGTTGAATATGGGAGAGGTAACGGATGCCAAACGTGCACAGGTGGAAGATATTGTAAAACGTAAGACCAGTGTAAATCCGGAAAATGTTATTATTACTCCAATTCAGAGTGCAGCAGAAGGTACCGCGGCACAACAATGACAAAAACAACTTGCATAGAAGACAGAAAGGTATTATGATAAGTGAAATGTTATCATAAATACAGGAGGTTCTTTTATGAA
>CAZUKR010000244.1:0-1632 GCA_964620885.1 uncultured Eubacterium sp. | reverse complement strand
CACCACGTAACCTGCCAATACAATAAAATACAGCAAATAAAATACGCTGAAAATATCTGCCACTAACTGTCCCATGCTCTCCCGCATATATGCATAATAGCTTCCCTGCATATGCCTTAGATTCCCCTGTATTAATCCCAGCAGTATAATCCCGGCACCCATTCCAAGAATCAGGCAGATGATACCATCCGCTCCAGTCATGTCTGCCAGAATTCCCGGCAATATGAGACTGCTTAATCCAAACAGATCAAGTATCATCAGCCTGCTTATCTGGCGTAACGAAATTTTCCAATTATCTGCAAACATTTCTTTTCCTGCCTCACTTCTTTTTTTCCGGTTCCTTAATCTTTAATCTCGTTCTTGCCCCTTCCCTTGTGTATACTGGTCTTTTCTTCAAAAAATTTAAGGGCAAACGTAAAAACGTATCCCGCTCATCCTGATATCCATTGATATCAGCACCCACAAAAGGCGTAAGATAAGGCACACCAAAACTCTCCAGATGAGACAGATGTATCAGAATTCCCATGCTTACCAGTAAAAATCCTAAGAAACCAAAATATGCACACAGTAAAATATATACAAATTTCAAAATCCGGAATGCAGTAGCAAACTCTTCATTGGGCACTGCAAAGGAACAAAGTGCCGTTAGTGCTACCACAATAACTACAATGGGACTAACAATATTGGCTTCTACGGCTGCCTGCCCGATAATAAGCCCTCCCACGATTCCGATAGTATTTCCATTGGCTCCCGGAAGACGTACCCCTGCTTCCCGCAGCAGCTCAAATGCCAGCTCCATAATGATAATTTCTACCACTGCCGGAAACGGCACACCCTGCCTTGCTGCCGCCAGAGAAAGTAACAGATCCGTAGGCAGAATCTGCGTATGGAAATTTGTCATAGCAAGATAAAGTCCCGGAAATACCAATGCAAGAAAGGAGGCCACATACCTTAGAATTCTTGTAAAAGATGCAATTTCCCAACGACTGTAATAATCATCGCTTGTCTGAATAAATGAATTGTATGTGGCCGGAAGTATAAGGGCTACCGGGGAGTTATCTGAAAGCAGAACGATTCTTCCTTCCAGAATTGCCATTGCCGCCCGATCGGGACGCTGTGTTGTCTGAAACTGCGGAAAAGGCGAATACTTCTTTTTTTCCGTCAGCTGTTCAATGATACCGCTGTCCAGAGCACCATCTATTTCAAATTCCTGCAGTCTTTTTTCAATTTCTTTGAGCATTCCGGGATAAATTAAATCTTTCATATAAACTAAATCTACATTCGTATTGGTTCTTTTCCCTACGAAGCTCTCTTTCACTTTTACATGGGGACTGCGCAGACGTTTTCGAATTAATGCTGTATTCAGCTTTACAGATTCCGAAAACCCTTCATTGGAACCACGTATTACCTTCTCCGATTCCGTTTCATATACGCCTCTTCCGGGATATCCCTTATCCGGGATTTTCAATGCTTTATCATATCCCTCCAAAAAGAAAATAGCATCTCCCGTAAGCATTCCCTGTGCTGCATCCTCAATGGTTTGAAAGGGAGGAGAATCCGAGATATCCCAGGTATTCTCTTCCACGTAAGAAGCCAGTTCTTCCTCCGGCAGGGTTCTCAAAGTATTCAACA
>CAZUKR010000243.1:0-1634 GCA_964620885.1 uncultured Eubacterium sp. | reverse complement strand
GAATGTCAATAAAAAAAATAATAAGAAGTGTTATAGTTCTTAATTGAGTGAAATTTTTTGGAAGGAGGAGAGGAAGACGAAGAGATCAAAGCGAATAGCAATTGAAATTGTGGGAGGAATCTGTTGTATAACCGTTGGAATACTGGGGGGAAGAGCCACCATGGAAGCGGCACACAATTCATTGCGGTCAGCGCAGACAGAGGAGGCAGGGCGCCTTGCAGCAGGAAAACAGGCTGCCAAGATAGCGGTGGTAAATCTAGATGCGGGAGTAGAAAAAAACAGAGAACAGATATATTATGCTAATAAAATTATCCAGTATCCGAATGAAAATTATCAGAGTACAAGTCTGGAAGAAGCCAAAGCAGGTGTTGAAAGCGGACAGTATGGAGCGTATATAATTATTCCATCTACGTTTTCAGTTTCGGTGGACAGTATCAATGGAACACCGGAAAAGGCAGTGTTTGAATATCAGATTAGTTCTAACTTGTCAGAAGAAGAGAAAGAAAAGATTATATATGAGGTATCTGATTTTGAAAAAAGTATCAGTACCAATGTTTCGTATATTTACGTGGATGCAATTTTAGGTGAGGTACACGGTGTACAGGATGGTGCGTCTACTATATTATCAAACGATAATTCGGAGAAAAAAAATCTTCTGGATGTTTCTGCTGAATCATTGATAGAACCGGTAGAATTTAGTGAACTGAAAGAAAAAAATGACACAGTAAAGCCAATTGACTTAAAGGAACAAAGTGTCAATCTGCAAAAAAGTGTTGAGAACATAGCAACAGACTTTGACGGGTGGCTGAAAGAAGGCCAGGAAGATTATGCAGAGGTGGTTTCCAAAAATGGGGAACAGGAACAGGCGCTGGAAAAACTGGAAAAAAGCATGGAAAGCACCAATCCGCTGCTAAATGAAAAAGGTGAATATAACCTTACCGAAGGAGTGAATAGTGTAAATAGTGAAATAGATGCTAATAACTTCACCATTGCAGGAAAAAGGGCATTGCTGAATGATGGTATTGTAAAAGAAATAAATGCATATGCTCAGCAGAATCAGCCAGGATTGGATACATGGAAAAATAAAGTGCAAAAAAGCATTGGAACGACAGTTGTTGAGGAGATGCAAAAGCAGCTGAATAGTAAGTTGGAGGAAACAGCCGTTAAAAATGATGAATCTGCAAACCAGCAAAAAAAGAATATCCAGAAAGATATTAGCGGATATATCGCAGAGCTTCAGGAATATCTGAATACAAGCATCAACAGTGACAAATCAAGGGAAGTAATAAAAAATATTGCAGAATTAGAAGCTCGAAATGCTGCAGATGGCATAAAAACAGCATATTTGGAATATGGAAAGTATGTTGCCAAAGAGGAGAGTATACAGCAGTATAACACTCTGATTACAAAAAGCAACACGCAAATAGAAGAAATACAGCAGGCTCTTACAGATCTTCGTGAAGTAAACGCAGATAATACGGAGGAGCCGGAAAAACCTGAGGAACCAGAAGAACCTGTGGAACCAGAAGGACCTGTGGAACCAGCAGAAGGTAATGACGGCACGGGAGGAAATGGTACCATAGGAAGTGGCGAAGAACCAGGGGATGATAACAATGAAGCTTATGAAAAGGCTT
>CAZUKR010000242.1:0-1637 GCA_964620885.1 uncultured Eubacterium sp. | reverse complement strand
TCCCATTACAGATTTCTTTTCTATCTGTTTCTGTTATGCGTTTATCCACATATCTTTTCAGAAAAAAATCTCCTGCAAATACCCCTGCGGCTATCATTAAGTATATCATAGTTCCCTTTCTCCTCTCTGTCACACACGGTAAATCTCAAATGCCTGATATAAGTCAAGCCTGCCATACCCCCACTCACGGTTTGGATAAGTTCTACCCAGCTCCCGATCCACCCCCCGTATTATGATATTTTTTATGTCCGTATTACTGATAAGAGTAAAGTTTCCCCGCACTACTGCCCATTCCATAATCAGAGCTACAGCGCCGGCTGCTATTGCTGCAGCAACACTGGTTCCGCTCTTTAGGACAAATTGATTCCGCAGTCCTGCCCCAAATACATCCACGCCGGGAGCTGCAAAGTCTGGTTTTATATTTCCTGCCGCCGTATATCCTCTGCTGGCATCAATATAAACGCTGTTATCCTTTACATCATAAGCTGTTACCGTCATAGGAGTAAGTGCATTTGCCGGATTCGTAATTGTAGTATCTGGATTAGAGCGGATAAAATGAACTTCTCCTGTGAGCATTTCCTGCATCGGGAGCCATATATGATAGAATCTTGCATCGGGAGACTTTCGATGTAATCTTAAATTCCATATCCCCTGTATTGGTCTGGTAAAGCGTATATAAATCAACTGATCCCCTGAACCAATCCTGGAAACCCTGTAATCAACTGATACCTTTGCATTCTCAAACAAGAATGTATACTCTCTTCCGCCAATTAATATAAACTCTTTTAGAACTCTGCCTCCTGTAGGTGAAATAATTTCCACAGAAAAAAGCTGAGGACCTTTTGCCCAGACTTCAAGAGCAAATCCTGCCACATCCGTTCCCACACTAATTTCAACGTTTTGATATTCCTGTTCCGGCACAATCTCACCGGAAAAATGGTGCCGTTCATTTCCTTCATTTCCGGCAGCAGTTACCACAGCCCGGGACTGTTTCAATGCAAGAGCCTCCAGCTGAAATGCCAGCGGGCCAATCATCCCGCCATGGTTGCCTGCATTAGTACCTACCGAAATACATAAAACCAAAGGCATCTTCAGCTCTGTAGCCAGCTTATCCAGGTAGGCAACTCCTGCCATAATATCATTTTCCTGATAGACAATTGCTTTCTCCGGTATAAAGTAAAATTCTTTGAGATATCTTTTAGCATCCTTCAGTTTCACCATGGCAATCTGGGAATAAGGTGCCGCTCCAATAAATTGTTCTTCCGGCATCTCACTGCCTGCCGCCACACTGGAAATAAACGTACCATGTCCATCGGTATCCACCGATGGAACTATATTTTCCGGTCTCTGAGTGTTCAGTGCCCCATTTATATCTTCTGTTCGGTATTCACTGCCATATAAGAAACCTTCCGGCGGTGTTCCACTCCGCTCCGTCTGATCCCAAATTGCTGCAATCCTACTGCTTCCGTCCACATTTCGAAATACTGGATTACTGTAATCAATTCCAGTATCTATAAATCCCATCAATACGCCCTGCCCCTTTAAGGTCAATGTGGGATAATTCTGCATCCTCAATATTTCGCTTGCCTCTAATGCACTTCTATCCATCAGAGCAAAACATTTCGGTATAGATTCAT
>CAZUKR010000241.1:0-1657 GCA_964620885.1 uncultured Eubacterium sp. | reverse complement strand
CGTCTAAGAAAAAATCGGATACAAAGGAAGGTGCTCTCTATGATTAAAAGTATACAACAGTTTGAAGAAGTTGGGGTAAAAAAATTAGAAAAATTATTAAAAACATTTGTGCAGGAACCTCAAAAACATGCGGAGTTTATTTATGGAATGACAGACCATGTGATTCAATTGGGACTTGACCTGATTGCGGAAACCTTTGAAAGCATGGATGATGAATTAAGAGAAAGCGGATTCAGAAAAAGGAACTGGGTCATAAGCAGACGGGATAAAACCTCCCTGATTACCAGCCTTGGAACCGTGACGTATCATAAAACCCTATTTAAAAACAAAAAAACTGGTGTCTGTGCCTATCTGCTGGACAAAGTCATGGGACTGGAAAGCCATGCCAGAATGACCGAAGATGCCCAGGCACAGATGCTGGAAGAAGCCGTGGACAGCAGCTACCGTAAGGGAGGCATCCGGGCAAGCCTTACCGATCAAGTCAGTAAACAAACCGTTAAAAACAAGGTGCATGAACTGAAGTTTTGTGTGGAAGAAAAGAAAGTAAATAAATCTAAGAAACAAGTCCCCTATCTCTATATCGATGCGGATGAAGACCATGTATCCTTACAGTATCTGGAGAAAAAAGGAGATATTAGAAAACCCCGAAACAATACAAGCATGCCAAAGATTGCCTATGTGTATGAAGGCATAAAACCAGAAGCACCAAACAGTGACCGGCTCAAACTGGTAAACCCCAAGTATTTTGGAGGCCTGTACGAAGAAAGCACAGGGGTCGAACAATTCTGGCGTGAAATCTATAATTACCTATCAGAAACCTATGATCTTGATTATGTGAAGCATATTTATATACAAGGAGATGGAGCATCCTGGATTAAAAGTGGACGAAAGTGTATCGCTGGGTCGACCTTTGTGTTAGATAAGTTTCATATGCAAAAATATATCATAGCTGCAACGTCCCATCTGCAAGATTCAGCAGAAGATGCCAGAAGCGAGCTTTATCGTGCCATTCATAAAAGGGCGAAATGGATGGCAGAAGAAACCTTTGCCAAGATCCTGGATGCAACCGAAAGGGAAAGCGGGAGAAAGAAAGTGGAAATCTGCAAGAAGTATCTCCTTGGGCATTGGGACGGAATTATGCAGGGACAAAAAAATAAAAGTGCACAAGTAGGATGTAGTGCGGAAGGACATGTGAGCCATATCTATGCAGATAGAATGAGCTCCCGTCCATTAGGCTGGAGTAAACACGGCGTACATCAAATGGCGAAACTACGTATTTATAAAGCGAATAAAGGAAATATGTTAGAGCTTGTCCGACAGCAAAAACAAGAGTTACGAATGGCTGCCGGAGCAGAAGAAGAACGGATTTACTTAAGCAGTGAGATGTTTCGTGCAGAAAGTAAGAAACTGACAGAAGAACAACGCTATGTGGAACGAATGACGCATAGCATGCCATACCCAGAAGTGAAAAAGATTGCTAATTTTAAAAGACATATCTGGGGATTGTAAAAAGAATAAGAAGTAGGTATAGTTGAAGCAGAAGTTAAATCTAACACATATCAAGGGAATTCTCTGCCCAATTAAATCCTACAGTAAATTTACGGTTACAGTTCAGCCTTTGGCTGAACTAACGACCAATGCACCGGCTAAAATATAG
>CAZUKR010000240.1:0-1684 GCA_964620885.1 uncultured Eubacterium sp. | reverse complement strand
TTCTCTCTGCTGCCATTTTGCAATGTACTCTTCTCTTCAACGCATTTTCTATCTTAATATTTATTAGGGTGTCAAAGGTATTTTGTCTACATGATACCTACGGATTGCTCCGCACTTTGTGCTCACGCACTCCTAAAAACATTCGAAATCCGCCCTATTCGGGCTACTTTCTCATGTTTTGCGGGTCCCAAACTCATGCTTTTTCATGCAAGCATGAAAAGCATGACCTTTTAACCTCGGTATCTCATAATAAAAAAAGTCCCATGCACTATAAAACTAGTGCATGGGACGAATATACTCGCGGTTCCACCCTGCTTGCTCCATTAATTAGAGCCACTCATTTGATGATAACGGAATCACCGGACTGTATTAAAGCCGCTCAGAGGTGGTCTTCCATCGCATTTCTGCCAAATCGCTTGCACCACAAAGTGAAGTCTCCTTCCTCTTTGGCGATTCTCTCTGCTGCCATTTTGCAATGTACTCTTCTCTTCAACGCATTTTCTATCTTCCACTATAAACCCTTTTTGGCTTTCTGTAAAGGGTAATTTTCCTGGCTTTATTTTCTAGCGCAGCATTTTTTGTACTTCTTTCCACTGCCGCATGGACATGGATCATTTGGATATACCTTTGTATCTTTTATAACTGTACCTGACTTTTTCTGGTCCATATACAATTTATGTCTGGTCTCTTCATCAAAGATCTTGTCCCACTGTGGCAGTTCATACAACCAGTCAGCCTTTGCATCTACCATGTTTTTATATAATTTTTCCTTATCAAAAGCAAGACTTACTCTGGTATCCTCTTCCATTTCTTCAATTGGATTCTCATTTACCAGACTATCGTTTACTCCATCTAGAAATCCAGTCATTTCCATTACAGATAACTCAAATTTATCTGCCAGTTCTTTTACTGTTCCTTCCACTGCTTCTTCCGGATGCTCCAGTAATTTTTCATATACGCTTTTTTCCAGCATAAAATAGTCCTGCCAAAATCTTTGAAGTTCTACTTTATCTGTTTCCTGATTGTATGCAATACTTCTCCACTGCTCTAATAATGCCATAATAAATACCATCCTTTGTTTCGATAATCTATATACATCTTAAATATGCTTTACCATTATAACTCATTTCCACTGGTTTTTCAAAGCATTTTTTTTCTATCTTTTTCCTAGTTTTAATTCAGGTTAAACAAGGGCACTTCTAATACTGTTACGCTGATAGTATCTGATGTCTTTACTTCTATGTTTTTCTGATTCATATAACTGGATGCCAGATTCAAATAATAAGTTATCTTGCCCTGTTCTTCCAATTCCCTGTAAGGAACATTAAAATAATAATTTCCATCGCGTGACACTGCATACCCCTGATCTGTCATAGAAACCATATTTCCTGCTGCATCATAAACAACAGGCTGCTGGGACAGGGTATTTCCCCCCACATCATAAAAGTTTAGGAAATAGCTGCGCCCTGACATCTCCTGAATACTTTCGTCAGTAACCTTTAGCGATACCTGCAGAAATTCTTCGGTATCCAGTACCCTGTCATCAAAAGGCACATACAGCAGATTATCCCCATTACTTTCTACCTTGTCTTCATTTGTAATTTCCACATAAGGCTTGGCTGCTGCTGCACGGTAGGCACTAATCATGGTATTGACATACAGTCTCATTTCATCCGGCGTCAGT
>CAZUKR010000239.1:0-1697 GCA_964620885.1 uncultured Eubacterium sp. | reverse complement strand
ATGAAGGAACAAAAGGAACGAAAAGAACGTCAGTTGGAACAGGAATATGGAAGTTTTACCCGTTTTCCGGATATAATTATGATGGATGGAGGAAAAGGGCAGGTAAACGTGGCGTTGAGAGTACTGGCAGAATTACGGCTGAATATTCCCGTATGTGGAATGGTAAAGGATGATAATCACAGAACCCGGGGGCTTTATTACAACAACCTGGAAATTCCCATTGAAAAAAACAGTGAGGGATTTAAGCTGATTACCAGAATTCAAGATGAAGCCCACCGTTTTGCAATTGAATACCATCGTTCCCTGCGAAGCAAGGAACAGGTACATTCTGTACTGGACGATATTCCGGGAATTGGTCCCACGAGAAGAAAGGCATTGATGCGTCGGTTTTCATCGTTGGATGCCATAAGAGAAGCAGACGTGGAAACACTGTCCCAGGTGGAATCTATGAATGAGCGGTCTGCACGGATGGTTTATGAATTTTTCCATAGGACAGACAGTTGAAGAAGCCTGTGTTCTATGATAAAATATAGAGTAGTATATAAAATTCAATCTGGTAAAATACCGGGAAAAGGAGAACTATATGAAAGGTGTAAGTATAAAGAAAATAATCGATAAAATGGAACTGAATTTTTTGAATCCAAGTGTAGATGTAAAGGAACGATGTGTAACAATGGCGGATGTCAATCGTCCGGCATTACAGTTGTCAGGATACTTTGAGCATTTTGAAAAAGACAGAATTCAGATTATCGGAATGGTAGAATATACCTATTTGCAGAAGTTAAGCGAGAATGAAAAACAAGACGTATTTCAGAAGTTCTTTTCCCATGATATTCCATGCATGATTTTTTGTAGAAATCTGCATCCAGATGAAGAGTTATTAAAAATTGCAACTGAGAGCAATATACCTGTACTATCTACTCATTTTGGAACATCCACCTTTATGGCGGAATTAATCTATTATTTAAGTGAAGAACTTGCACCATCTATTTCTATTCATGGCGTATTGGTAGATGTATACGGAGAAGGGCTTTTGATTACAGGAGAAAGTGGAATTGGTAAGAGTGAAGCTGCATTAGAACTGATCCGCAGGGGGCACCGCCTGGTTAGTGATGACGTAGTGGAAATACGAAAGATTAATGAGCATACACTGGTAGGTATGGCACCGGATATCACGCGCTATTTTATTGAACTGCGTGGTATTGGTATTATTGACGTAAAGACCATGTTTGGTGTGGAATGTGTAAAAGAGAAACAGAATATTGATTTAGTCATTAAGCTGGAAGACTGGAAGAAAGAAAATGAATACGATCGTCTGGGACTGGAAGAAGAGTATACAGAATTTTTGGGAAATAAAGTAGTGTGTCATTCCCTGCCGATTCGTCCGGGACGTAACCTTGCAGTAATTTGTGAATCTGCAGCAGTTAACCACAGACAGAAGAAAATGGGATACAATGCAGCACATGAATTGTATCGCCGTGTACAGGAAAACTTACAGAAGGATGACGAAGAATAAAATAGAGATTAAATGTAGAAAAGAGAATTTGAAGAATGGAAAGAAAAAATGTATGGGAAAAATATCCGGCAGGTAAAAGAGAAGAAGTATTTGCATTTGCCGAAGGATATAAGAAGTTTATATCAGATTGTAAAACAGAACGTGAATGTGTAACAGAGCTGGTGGCACAGGCTAAGAGTGC
>CAZUKR010000238.1:0-1714 GCA_964620885.1 uncultured Eubacterium sp. | reverse complement strand
TATTATTGAATTTTCAAGGTACATAGGCACTTATTTAAGTGCGAAGTTTGAGTAATGTAAAACAAATTGCAGAAATGCTTAATGCTCAGCCAGAAACTGTACGACGCTGGATTCGAAGTGGAAAGCTGTATGCAGAAAAGGCATCTAGGAAAGATGGCCACGTGGTTACAGAATGTGATTTAAATAAGTTTCTTAAGAGTTCGCCTAAATATGCTGGTATGGCTGGTGGCTTGGTAGGTGCAGCTATGATGATGCCTGTTGCGGCTGTTCCGGTTGTGGGTGGTATCGCAGCTACGTACCTGGCAGCAGCTAAAAAGGCAAAGGAGACGGGGGATGAGTCCTTTTCAAAGGAGGATGTTACAAGATATCTTCAGGAAGAAATAGAGAGACGAAATCAGTCCATAAACCAAAAGCTGTCGACGATAGAACAGTTGCAGCGCGAGATTACAAGTGACCAGCAACAGATAACAGAATGTAATTTTGTTTTAGGCCAATTAGCGAATGAGGAGGAAGAATAATGTCAAATAGCACAAAGGCAGTTTCAAAACGTCGTTTTAATAAGAGCGAAGAACATATGAGAAAAGTGCATGTTTATAAAGACACTGCGCTTAATGCTATGCAGGATGCTTCTAAATTCGACACGACCATAGTGGAATCAAATGATGGTTATATGGAAAAACTCAGAGAAGCGGATAGTACAGAGTATGAGATCTTGAAGATGAATATGGAAAAGGCTGAAACTGCTGAAGAAAGAGAAGCCATAAGAAAACGTATGGCGGAGATGGATAAAGAGCGATACGCTAAGGATACGGAGAACAAGACCTTTTATGAGAAGCAGCAGGAAGCGCATAGAAATCATAACTTAAAGATTTTAGGTTCTGTGGCGATTGTAAGTGGTCTCGTTTATAAGTATAGAAAACCTTTAATGGATATGGGGAAGAAATTAATAACAAAGGCATAGGAGGTGTTTGCATGCCAGAAATGAAAGACTGGAAACATGATGCCGAATATATAAGCTACATTGAAAGCGGAGAATCGGCAGCAGTTTTTATTGTTAGAGATATCGTCAATTCCATTGATACAAAGGGTAAATGGGTTGATGTGATTTCTCTTAATACATATTACAAAAGAGGCGCAGGCGATAGAATGGCATTTAATTGGATAATCGTTGAGCTTTTTCCAAGAAAAATGCAACCAAAATATGATAAAAACGATTCTGCGCATAATAGATATTTGACCTGGGTTACTGCCCATGAAGACATTGACAAGCAGCGGCAGGCAGGATTTCATGGTGAGAAATATCTTGTGCTTTGCAATCTGTATAATAAGAACAAGAATAAATTTACCACACACACTATAATTGCCAGAAAGTATTGGGAACCAATGGAAGCCTATAGGCCAATGGAAGTAAAGGATCCGGTTGATCCAGAGTGGGAATATCGTATCCAGGCTGTTAAGAAGGTTAATGCTAAGCAGGTGAGCTATATTCAGAATCATGAGTGGGAACTTGAAGAAAAGATACGTGAAAACGGTAAACCAACGTTAGCAATATTAGGGTTACAAGGATAGGAAACTGTCATACTTTTACGGGGGTAAAAAATGCAAAAAACACCCTAACGTGCGCGAATGTTAATGCAAAGTAAAGTTTCAATGCATGTGGAATGCGTGACACTGCTCCAACGGATAGATACGTAAAACTCCTTGATTTTACGCA
>CAZUKR010000237.1:0-1722 GCA_964620885.1 uncultured Eubacterium sp. | reverse complement strand
GTAAATGATAATACCCTTACTGTTACCATGAAGCGTTTGCGGGAAAAACTGCATAATCCAATCTGTCTGAAAACAATTCGCAGTTTTGGTTATCGAATGGAGGATGCGGTATGAAAGAACGAAAAAAAACAGGTGTATTCCTTTGCTTCGTACTATCTGTCAGCATTATCACCTCTTCAATTACAGCCTTACTTTTGGCAGGCTATTTTAATCATATCCACTTTCAGAGAACAGGGTATTTTTTACAAGAAATCTTAGAAAAACAACCAGAGATAAAGCAGACAATATTGGAAGTTTTGAAAGAATCCAAAGAAAAGCCTATGGAGTGGTCTGGTGAAAATATATTGACTGCCTTTGGTTATCAAAAGAATCATTTTGAGGAGGGAACACAAAGGCAGGTTGTAATCCTGTCAGGACTTGGTCTTATATTCGGCATGGGCTTGTTTTGGGCGGCATTCTGGCTATGGCATAGGCGGCAGGTTTTAAACATACAGACATTAACAGCTTACCTTGAACAAGTAAATGCAGGGGGGCAGGGACTTCTTTTTTCCACTTCAGAAGATGAATTTTCTAAATTGCAGGATGAAATCTATAAAACAGTAATATCACTCCATCAAACAAGGGATACAGCAATACAGGCAAGAGATCATTTTGCAGATAATCTTTTTAATATTGCTCATCAGCTAAAGACGCCAATTACAGCAATATCACTTTCTACACAGATGATGCAGGAGCAGACTTCTCTGGAGTACCCCGGACAAATACAAAAGCAATTAAAAAGGCTGACTCATTTGGAAGAGGCATTGCTTCTGCTTTCACGCATTGATGCAGGAACGCTGGCATTAAAGAATGAGAAAGTGGATGTGTTTACTGTGCTTACGCTGGCGGCTGATAACCTTCAAGAACTTTTTGAACAGGCAGATGTTTCTATAGATATTCCGGAATTGGGGGAAATAGAAATAACTGGGGATTTAGACTGGACCATGGAAATAATTATGAACTTATATAAAAATTGCATGGAGCATACTCCGGCAGGAAAAAAAGTTTATTGTTCCTATGAACAAAATCCTTTATATACAAAAATCCGGATTTGGGATAAAGGGCAGGGATTTCACAAAGATGATATCCCACATTTATTTGAACGGTTTTATCGTGGAAAGGATGCAAAAGATAGCGGAATAGGAATTGGTCTGTCATTAGCGAAAGCCATTATTGAAATGCAGAATGGGGTAATCAGTGCCGATAACCTTCCTAATGGTGGTGCCTGTTTTGAAATACGAATCTACAGTCACTGAGATGTCACTTTACTTTGCTATAATGTTGCAGAAATGGAAAACAATATTATAACAGGAGGTTTTTATGGAAATTCTAAAATGTAGTGACGTAGTTAAAGTGTTTGGAAAAGGCAGCAATCAAGTGACTGCCCTAAATGGGATTGACTTATCAATAGAAATGGGCGAATTTGTAGCTGTTATAGGCGCATCAGGTTCCGGTAAATCAACGCTGCTTCATATTCTCGGCAGTGTGGACCAGTCTACACAAGGGTCAGTGGTTGTAGATGGTGTTGACATTGGTAAAATGAATGCTGCGGATGCAGCTATTTTCAGAAGAAGAAAGGTAGGATTGGTTTATCAGTTTTACAATCTAATTCCCACCTTGACTGTGAAAAAGAATATATTAATGCCTATGCTTCTGGATAAAAGGAAACCGGATAAGGAATAT
>CAZUKR010000236.1:0-1729 GCA_964620885.1 uncultured Eubacterium sp. | reverse complement strand
GAGCTGTTAAAAAACAATGGAATATCCACAGCCATAAGTGAAGACAGCAAAGAGATATCTGGTATTATAAAGAACCTGATGCCTGTAACATTGGAAGGAAATTCCCATATTTATCTGTCCATAGAGGGAAAAGAAGAGGTTTTTGATATAGATCTTACCAACTCAGAATTACTTGATATCATAAAATATAATATTGGGGACAAAATAAAGATATCCTATATGGAGGGAGAGATTCCAGTAAAGGTAACAGAAATAAAATAATGGAGATACAATTATGAAGGTAGAAGAAAGATTGTTGAAATATGTGTCTTACTGGACTGCATCAGAAGAGAATAAAGAGGTAATACCAAGTACTGACCGCCAGTTTGAACTGGCAGATGTACTGGAAAAAGAATTAAAAGAAATGGGACTGGAAAAGGTAAAGAGAGATGGGTATTGTTATGTCTATGGCCTGCTTCCTGCAACAGAGGGATATGAAAATAAAAAAGCCATGGGATTTATTGCTCATATCGATACAGCCCCTTCCTTTTCCGGAAAAGATATAAAGCCACAGATTATTCCTGATTATGATGGAAAAGACATCACATTGCCGGGAAATGGAGATATGATAAAGGTATCAGAATTTCCACACCTTGCATCCTTAAAAGGAAGAACAATAATTACAACAGATGGAACGACCTTGTTGGGATCTGATGATAAATCTGGTATTGCAGAGATTCTGACAGCAATAGAAGAAATTGTAGAAGAAAAAATTCCTCATGGTGATGTCTGGATTGGATTTACACCGGATGAAGAAGTTGGCGCCGGAAGTGACATGTTTGATTTAGATTACTTTAAGGCTGACTATGCTTATACGGTAGACGGAGATTATGAAGCTGAAATAGCGTATGAGAACTTTAATGGAGTTTCTGCCAGCTTTACAATCAAGGGAGTAGATGTGCATCCCGGGTCTGCAAAGGGAATTATGGTTAATGCAGCAGCAATCGCATGTGAGATTCAAGGAATGCTGCCAGAGCAGGAAACACCAGAGCATACGGAAGGAAGAGAAGGCTTCTATCATCTGGAAGAAATCACAGGAAATATCAATGAAGCACGTCTTGCTTATATTGTAAGGGACCATGACAGTGAGAAATTTAAACAGCGTCAGCAGGTACTTCGTGAAATAGAACAAAAGATAAATGAGAAATACCAAGCTGGCACTGTGGTTCTAAAGATTACAGAAGGTTATCGAAATATGCTGGAAGTAATAGAACAAAATTTCTTTATAGTAGAAAATGCAAGAAAAGCAATTGAAAAAATTGGGATAGAACCGGTATCTCTTCCGGTAAGAGGCGGAACGGATGGAGCCAGATTAAGTTTCATGGGGTTGCCCTGTCCCAATCTTGGAACAGGTGGATATGCTTTTCACGGAGCAAAAGAGCATGTGACAGTAGAAGGTATGGAAACAGTTGTAAAGATTATCAAAGAAATTGTGAAAAATCCTGTGGAAAAGTAGTTTGAATTTGAAGAATAAGTTGATAAATCCCTCTGTAAAAAAACACAGAGGGATTTATTTGTATAAAAGTAAATGATTAACGTGATGCAATTAATTTATAGATGGGATTTCCAATAGAAGAAAATCGTTCTTCGTATTCTGTCATAATATTGCCATCATTCATAGAAGAATCTTGATGGAGGTTCCGGGTGAAGGCATCCAGCTTCCAGTTGGCTTCCTTTACCTCTTCCAGAG
>CAZUKR010000235.1:0-1748 GCA_964620885.1 uncultured Eubacterium sp. | reverse complement strand
TTTATGAAAAAGTTTATGAATATAAAAGTGAAGTATCACTAAGTTAGTGGGAGGACCTTGCGGTTAGGCAAGGTTATGAAAAAGATTTTTATAATAAGAAATTATTGAGGGGATTCAATTTATTTCTTATACTGCTAGTATACCCTTCGTTTGTGTCCACCCTGTGTTTAAAATGTGAGAGCTGTGTAAATAATAAATGAACAAAATGTAACTTAAAAAAAGGAGAAAACAAATTTAAGAAATATTAAGGAAAATAAATTGGATTCTTAAGGTAAATTGTGTATAATAACAATCAGTGGGAACGAAAAGAAAAGGAGAAGACAGATGAAGTTATTATCAATAGCAATTCCGTGTTATAATTCGCAGGATTATATGGAGCATTGTGTTGACACTTTGCTGACAGGGGGAGAAGATGTAGAGATTCTTATTATAAATGATGGTTCTAAGGATCGTACAGCAGAAATTGCAGATTCTTATGCTGAAAAATATCCAACCATTGTAAAGGCAATTCATCAGGAAAATGGCGGACATGGGGAAGCAGTAAATGCAGGAATAAGAAATGCTACCGGACTTTATTTTAAAGTAGTAGATAGTGATGACTGGGTAAATCAGGAAGCATATGAAAAGATTCTTGAGACTCTGCGGGAAATGTCCGGAGGCAGTGAGGTTCTGGACATGCTTATCAGCAACTTCGTATATGAAAAAGAAGGTGCGAAACATAAAAAAGTGATGAAATATACTGGAATTCTTCCAGAAAACCAGATATTTGGATGGGATGACGCTAAGCGTTTCCGCAAAGGAAGATATATACTAATGCACTCCGTAATATACCGTACACATTTACTGTTGGAGTGTGGATTAGAATTACCAAAGCATACCTTCTATGTGGATAACATCTTTGTATATGTACCATTGCCCTATGTGAAAAACATGTATTATCTGAACGTAGATTTCTACCGTTATTATATAGGAAGAGAAGATCAGTCTGTAAACGAGAAGGTTATGATTAAGCGTATTGACCAGCAGATGAAAGTAAATAAGATTATGGTAGAGACAATCGATTTATGGAAACTGCAGAATCGTAAGCTCCGTAAGTATATGTTTAATTATCTGGAAATTATAACAGTGGTATCCACTGTTATGTGTATTCGTTCCGGAACCCAGGAGAATCTGGAAAAGAAACGTGAACTCTGGAAATATATCAAGGACTATGATATCCGCTTATTCCATCGGCTGCGCAATGGAATTATGGGACAGGCCATGAACCTTCCGGGAAAGGGCGGCAGAAAAATATCAGTTGCAGCCTATAAGATTTCACAGAAGGTAGTAGGATTTAACTAAATATTGACTTTTAAAACAGATTATTTTATAATCGATATCAGAGTGTGAAGCATAAGCCACACGAAGGGGTACACCACCGCGGGTGTAAATCCTTTCGTGGTGGCTTTTTTTAATTTATAGGAAAGACTTTGTTATCCTAAAGTTGAAAGTATATGATTTTCCTATAAATTAAAACGCTCCGCGCAGGATGCACACGCGCGCCAGAGGAAGAAGTCGCAGAGGCGACGGCGCGCGGCGCAGCAAAGTGCCTTCTCCCTCAAGATTGAGGGCAGGGGAATTGAAGTGGCGAAGCCACTTTGTTCTTATAGGAAAGACCTTATACCATGATACCTACGGATTGCTTCGCACTCCGAACCATTCGAAAACTGCCCTATTCGGGCTGCTTTCAAATGGTTTGCGGGTTCCAA
>CAZUKR010000234.1:0-1762 GCA_964620885.1 uncultured Eubacterium sp. | reverse complement strand
TGTGTCTACGGCATTACCAAGGACTTTACAACGTTAATGCCTGTTCATCTCACCGCGGGACGCATGCCAAAGAACAACAGTGAGATTCTGCTTCCGGAGCATCTTGCTACGAATGGCGACATTAACTATAAGCTAAAAGATTCCATTACTCTGGAACTTGGCACCAGAGTAGATTCCGATGGAATTCCACTGGATAACAATACCGGATATTTTTCGGAAGATTCTGAATATGGTTCGGAAGAGCTTGTCGATACTGCTCCACGCACCTATACCGTAACTGGATTTTATGAACGTCCCTCCTTTGAGGATTACAGTGCGCCCGGATATACTGCTCTGACCATTTCTGATGCTCCTGGTGATGGCACCTATGATATCTATCTTTGTACAAAAATTGGCAAAGATATTCCTTTTTTTATAGACTCACACACACCTGATGAAAATGTCGCCAGCATGCTTAATTATGACCTGCTGCGTCTTTATGGCTATTCTGGGGAAAGCAGCTACAATGTTGTCTTATATAGTCTTGCTGCCATATTAGTTGGAATTATCATGTTTGGCTCTATCGCACTGATTTATAATGCCTTTTCTATTTCTGTCAGTGAACGCACCAAACAATTTGGCCTTCTTTCCTCTATTGGAGCTACCAGACAGCAGTTGATAGACAGTGTCCTGTTTGAAGCATTTTGTCTGAGTATTATAGGAATTCCTCTTGGCATTCTTTCAGGTATTCTGGGTATTGGAATTACATTTCATTTCACCGGAGATATAATTGCAAATTATCTATATGCCGATGAAGGAGTCAGCCTGACCCTGTATTCTTCTCTTCCTGCATTGTTGTTTGCCGTTGGAATATCACTGGTTACCATTTTGATTTCTGCCTATCTTCCTGCAAAACGTGCCATGAAATCCTCTGCCATTGAATCCATTCGCCAGAGCAAGGATATTGCAATTCGTCCCAGAAAGTTAAAAACTTCAAAACTCACCAGCAGAATTTTTGGTTTTGAGGGCATGATTGCTACAAAAAACTATAAACGAAATGGAAAAAAATACCGTGCCACTGTTATTTCTCTTTTCTTAAGTATTGTACTGTTTATTTCAGCCAGCAGTTTTTGTGCCTATTTAAACAAGTCCATAAATACGGTTCTTACGGACCAGGGATATGATATTTCCTATCAGCTGCCACCGGAACAGGATTCCCCTGCGGATAGCCTTATAGCAGAACTTTCCGATGTATCAGGTGTTACGTTCAGTTCCTATGCCACCGGTCTTCATATAGATGGAAGCGTAGATTCTTCTGCCTTAAGCAAGGAATATCAAAATTATTTTGTTGGTGGAAATGAAGAAACCCGTACTCAAACAGCTTTTATGCTTAGCTTTGTAAAAGATGATATTTTTAGGGCGTATATAAATTCCAACCAGCTTTCTGAGTCTGATTTTTTTAATCCGGAACATCCTAAACCTGTTGCAGTGGATAATATAAGAACTTATGATTCGGTAGATTCTAAGTACCACAGCTTTTCCATGCTTTCTAAAACTCAGGATTCAAACGCTCTTTTATATATTCCTTGGGAAAAAGATGGTTACTATACTTATGGATTAGAGACTGACGAGGAGGGTAATCTTCGCTATAGCTATGGCAGTCAAAAGAATGATGAGGACATCATCTACCTGACCCCGGAAGAATCCTGTTTCATACTCCCGCTGGATCTTGATACCTTTCTTTCGGAGTCGCCCAAGGGTACAGGTTATAGTTCTTCTTATG
>CAZUKR010000233.1:0-1762 GCA_964620885.1 uncultured Eubacterium sp. | reverse complement strand
TGTGTCTACGGCATTACCAAGGACTTTACAACGTTAATGCCTGTTCATCTCACCGAGGGGCGCATGCCAGAGAACAACAGTGAGATTCTGCTTCCGGAGCATCTTGCTACGAATGGTGACATTAGCTATAAGCTAAAAGATACCCTTACTCTGGAACTTGGCACCAGAGTAGATTCCGATGGAATTCCACTGGATAACCATATCGGATATTTTTCGGAAGATTCTGAATATGGTTCGGAAGAGCTTGTGGATACTGTTCCACGCACCTATACTGTAACTGGATTTTATGAGCGTCCTTCCTTTGAGGATTACAGTGCCCCCGGATATACAGCTCTGACCATTTCCGATGCTCCTGGGGATGGCTCCTATGATATCTATCTTTGTACAAAAGTTGGCAAAGATATTCCTTTTTTTATAGACTCACACACCCCTGATGAAAATGTCGCCAGCATGCTCAATTATGATTTGCTGCGTCTTTATGGCTATTCCGGGGAAAGCAGCTACAATGTTGTCTTATATAGTCTCGCTGCCATATTAGTTGGAATTATCATGTTTGGCTCTATCGCACTGATTTATAATGCCTTTTCTATTTCTGTCAGTGAACGCACCAAACAATTTGGCCTTCTTTCCTCTATTGGAGCTACCAGACAGCAGTTGATAGACAGTGTCCTGTTTGAAGCATTTTGTCTGAGTATTATAGGAATTCCTCTTGGCATTCTTTCAGGTATTCTGGGTATTGGAATTACATTTCATTTCACCGGAGATATAATTGCAAATTATCTATATGCCGATGAAGGAGTCAGCCTGACCCTGTATTCTTCTCTTCCTGCATTGTTGTTTGCCGTTGGAATATCACTGGTTACCATTTTGATTTCTGCCTATCTTCCTGCAAAACGTGCCATGAAATCCTCTGCCATTGAATCCATTCGTCAGAGCAAGGATATTGCAATTCGCCCAGGAAAGCTAAAAACTTCAAAACTTACCAGCAGAATTTTTGGTTTTGAAGGCATGATTGCAACAAAAAACTATAAACGGAATGGAAAAAAATACCGTGCCACTGTTATTTCTCTTTTCTTAAGTATTGTACTATTTATTTCAGCCAGCAGTTTTTGCGCCTATTTAAACAAGTCCATAAATACGGTTCTTACGGACCAGGGATATGACATTTCCTATCATCTGCCACCAGAAAAGGATTACCCTCTGGATAGCCTTATTGCAGAACTTTCCGATGTATCGGGTGTTACGTTCAGTTCCTATGCCACCGGTTTTCATATTGATGGAAGCGTAGATTCTTCTGCCTTAAGCAAGGAATATCAAAATTATTATGTTGGTGGAAATGAAGAACCCCGTACTCAAACAGCTTTTATGCTTAGCTTTGTAAAAGATGATATTTTTAAGGCGTATATAGATTCCAACCAGCTTTCTGAGTCTGATTTTTTTAATCCGGAACATCCGAAACCTGTTACAGTGGATAATATAAGAACTTATGATTCGGTAGATTCCAAGTACCACAGCTTTTCCATGCTTTCTAAAACTCAGGATTCAGATGCTCTTTTATATATTCCTCGGGAAGAAGATGGTTATTATACTTATGGATTAGAGACTGATGAGGAGGGTAATCTCCGCTATAGCTATGGCAGTCAGGAGGATGACGAGGACATCATCTACCTGACTCCGGAAGAATCCTGTTTCATACTCCCACTGAACCTTGATACCTTTCTTTCGGAGTCGCCCAAGGGTACAGGTTATAGTTCTTCTTATG
>CAZUKR010000232.1:0-1772 GCA_964620885.1 uncultured Eubacterium sp. | reverse complement strand
TTAAGAAAGATTTAGGTAGAAAAATGGTTGGAATAAAAAGTGAAATATATTATGATTAAAGTACCAGCCATAATGAGAATGCCACACTTAAGGAGGGAAGAGATGAAAAAAGAATGGACAAAAAGATTAAAGAAAATGCAGTATATCGTTATGATGGCTGCAATCGTTTTGAGCGGATGGAGTATGTTTTTTCTTGCAGGCTGCAAGGAAAAAGAAGAACCGAAAGAAATACCTGCATCTTTTATGATAGATGCCCCCAATCGTTTTGATTATCAGCCGGGCTATGAGTGTTCTGCATTTGCATCTGCATATGTATTGCGGCATTATGGGGAAGAAGCAGATGGATTAACTCTGTTCAAAGATTTTCCTGGAAAAATAGCTTCAGGAGGTGTAGCTCCTGACGGCATAGTTACGTTCTTTGAATCACAAGGCTATGAGGCAGAATACATATGCAATGGAACTGTAGAAGAACTGAAGGCGGAATTGGCAAAGGGAGCGCCGGTGATTGTATTTATTCATGTATCGGAACCATATTCCAATCCTCACTATACACATTATGTGCCGATTGTTGGCTATGATGAAGAGTATTTTTATTTTGCGGAGAGTCTGGATTATAAGGCGAATTGTAAAGAAGAATCAGATATTTCCTATAACCGACGTACAGAAATCACTAAATTCGAGAAATTGTGGAACAATATCGACGGATTTTGGGATAATCCGTATTTTCGGATTACTGCACCGGATAAATGAAATAGTGTAAAAAATATGCTTAGGGCGATAGTACTATTTTAAGGCTTAAAGATTGAGACTTGACATTCAAAAAAACAGTATTATAATAAATAAAAAAGGAAGAATCAGGTAATAACAATTCTTTTTTTATTGTAATCTTATATATTGTGTTAATTCAAATAATATATGTATTGATAACAAGTTAGATTAAAATACGAGAGAGGAGAGGTATGAAAATATCATACGAGAGATAAATATGCAAGTAGGAGTAGGATATAGTGATAATCCAGATAGCGCAGCAGCAGGAAAGCAGGCGGTACAGGAGGCCTTGTCAAAAGTAAAAAAGGAACAGCCCTGTGACCTTGTTCTACTTTTTTCTACTGCACGCCATAATCAGCAAATTCTTCGTGAAGGAGTTGCGGAGTTGGTAGGTGATTCCTGCCGCATTTTTGGCGGCGGTGCTGCCGGGATTATAACAAATGATAGATTTGGTTATGCAGGCGATCAGGTAGGTGCTGCCTGTATTTGGTTAGAAGATAGTCAATGTAATGTAGTTGCAGAGGAAGGATTGCTGGAAAGTGAGCTTGATACGGGCGAGCGGATGGGAAAACGTCTTGCAGAGCTTGGGGTATCTCAGGATTCTTCTGTGATGCTGTTTTATGATGCAGTGGACCAAACAGAAGATAAATTACGTTTACTGATGGCCACATGGGTATTGGAAGGGTTGGAAAAAGGGCTTGGCTTTTTTCCGGATATAACAGGAGCCGGAATGCAGGGGGATCATACCTGTACTCCGGTACAGCAATATCTGGGAGATAAAATGGGACAACATAGTGCATTTGCGCTGGCTTTTTCGGATAATGTCCGGATTGACAGTGTCATTATGCATGGTTGTCGTCCTTCTTCCCCTTATTATACGGTTACGAAGGCAGAAGGTCCCGTTATCCTTGAAATTAATGGGGAGCCTGCCCTTTCTTTTATGGATAAATTGCTGGGATCTGCACTTACACCAGAGGATTATCCGTTCTTTTTGCTGTTCGGAA
>CAZUKR010000231.1:0-1804 GCA_964620885.1 uncultured Eubacterium sp. | reverse complement strand
GTAAAGAGCTTATTCTCCAATGAGAAAATAGTAAAAAGAGCAGTAGACGATATTTCATTTACCATAGACGATGGGGAAATTGTGGGGTACATCGGAAGCAATGGAGCTGGAAAATCAACTACAATTAAAATGATGACAGGGATTCTTACGCCAACACAGGGAGAATGTCTGGTAAATGGTGTGGATCCAAATAAGAAGCGAAAGCAAAATGCACAGAATATCGGGGTGGTATTTGGACAGAGAACTCAATTATGGTGGGATTTGCCTTTAAGTGAATCCTTCACCATTTTAAAAGAGATTTATGATGTATCTGATGAAGAATATGAAGAACGGATGGCCTTTTTAAACAGGGTGCTGGAGTTGGATAAGTTTTTTTCATTTCCGGTACGTACCCTGTCCCTAGGACAGCGTATGCGTGCTGATTTAGGAGTTGCATTGCTGCATAATCCCAAGGTGCTTTATCTGGATGAGCCCACAATTGGCCTGGATTTGGTGGTGAAAGATAATATCCGGGATGCAATCCGTGAAATAAACCGCAGGTATAACACAACGGTAATTCTCACCACTCATGATATTGGGGATATTGAGGAATTATGCAGCCGCATTATTATCATTGATGAAGGAAAGAAGATTTATGATGGTTCCTTGAAGGAGCTGAAAGAAGAGTACGGAACCGTTCGGACAGTTACCATGGAGGTAAAATCCATAGAGAAGCTGCAGGAGATAAATCTGGCACAGGAATGGGGGATTTCTGAAGAAAAATGTAGAATGCAGGTGGAGGCAGAGAGCAATACCTGTCAGGTAATATTTGACCGGCATCTGGTGCAGGTTCCGCAAATATTAACCCGTATTATGGAAGTCGCAGAAGTAAAAGACATACAGATTCAGGAAACGGAACTGGCAGAGATTGTAAAGGCGATTTATCGTCATGAGAGCGGGGAGGCGTAAATATGAGAAAGATGTTAAAAATCTACGCTCCCTTTTCCTTAAACGAGATTAAACGACAGATGTCCTATAAGGGAGCTTTTTATCTGTTTATTTTTATCAGCACCTTTGGGTCCTTTATCAGCTATTATCTGTGGATGGCAGTATATGGGAGCTCGGAGCAGGGTGTATTGGGTGGGCTGACCCAAAATGAGATGGTGGTCTATGTTTTTATGGTGTATGTAACAGCCAGTATCGTCAATGTGTCTATTTCAGGATGGGTCAGTGATGACATTGTAAAAGGAACGGTTGCAATGAATCTGATTAAACCCATTGATTACCGTATGAGTCTGATTGCAAGGGCAGCCGGAAATATGATATATCAGTTCCTGCTTCCGGGAGTCATTATCTGGATTGGACTGGAAGTGTATAAAGTACAGGTCTTAGGGATGAAACTTACCAGCGTGTCTACCGTTTTATTGTATCTGGTAAGTGTTGTTATGAGTTTTTTAATATATGTACTGTTTGATTTTTGTTTTGGAATGATTGCTTTTTTTACCACCTATATATTTGGAATGATGATGGCAAAGGCTGCGCTTTTAAGTTTTTTAACAGGGCAGCTTATTCCCTTGAGCTTTTTCCCCCAAGGTGTACAGAAGCTATTTGATTATCTTCCTTTTTCTTCTATGATATACACGCCGGTCATGATATATCTGGGAAAATATTCAGGAAATGAACTGATATTTGTCCTGGTGCGTCAGATGATATGGCTTCTTGTGTTATATGGAATCGGCAGCCTTATATGGAGAAAAGTGACCGGACGGCTGGTCGTGTTGGGAGGATGAGATGAAAACATTAAAGAGATATTTACGATTATACC
>CAZUKR010000230.1:0-1806 GCA_964620885.1 uncultured Eubacterium sp. | reverse complement strand
GAGAAGTTTATTTTTGCAGCAGGAAGAGTAGGTTAAGAATCATGAATATGGAGAATTATATTGAGAAAATGATATTGACCAATGAGACGGATATTTACGCCTATTTTGAGATAATTGAAGAGGCACAGGTAAATGATATTCTGGATGTAGGAATGTTTTTAAAAAGAATCGGAGCAGTATCCCGTCAGATAAAAGACAAGGAACTTCCTCAGGAAACAAAACTGACAGGTGTGGATTTTTTCGAGGAAATTTCTCTCCCTGCATGGAACAAGGTATATGATGAAATTTATAAAGGGAAGGAATTCTTTACCCCCAAAAATCAAAGGAAATATGAGTTGGCGGTGGTGATGAAGGCAGAGCAGTGTCTAACAAGAACGGAGAGCCTGCAAATGTGGGAATGGCTTTCTAGTCATGTGTCCTATATTGTGACAGATTGGGCGGAAGGATGCCAGAAACTGCTGGGGCGGGGAACCGCCAGAGAAATAAAGATTGATGATGCCGCATATTGGTTTATCATATTATAGAAGGAGGGTATATGGATACAAGAATTTATGTAATGACTCATAAGAGCATAGACCCCATAGAAAATGATATTTATATACCACTTCATGTGGGAAGAAAAGATAAGGAGAATCTGGGATATCAGGGAGATGATACCGGAGATTCCATATCTGAAAAAAATAGTAATTATTGTGAACTTACCGGATTGTACTGGATCTGGAAAAACGTAACCTGCGATATTGTGGGAATATGCCATTATCGAAGGTTTTTTGTAAAAGAAGATCAGCTTTTAGAAAAAGAATATATTGAACAGAGAATGCAGCAGTATTCCATTATCATTCCCGACACCAGAACCACCAAAGAAGGAAGCGTAGAACAGCATTATGAAGAGAAACATCATATAGAAGATCTGCTTTTGTGCGGAGAGATTATAAAAGAAAAATATCCGGAATACGAAATGGCATTTGAGGTGGCTTTGAAATCTAATCTGGTTTCAGGGGGAAATATGTGGATTACCAGAAAAGAAATCTTTGACGGGTATTGTGCATGGCTGTTTGATATTTTGTTTGAGGCAGAGAAAAGAATTAATTTTACAAAATATGACCCTTATCAGAATCGGGTAATGGGATTCTTGTCAGAGCGGTTGTTTCGGGTATGGCTTTTTATGCAGAAGGAGTTAATCTGGGAAGAATATGTAAAAATGATAGAGCCGAAAGATTTTCTTAACGATGCAAAAGCGGCGCGGTTGAAGTATCAGTATGTAAGCACCAATTTAAAGCCTTTGGTGCAATTCTATCAGTCCAATCTTAATTCAGAAAAGAGTCTGGCAGAGAAGTTGATTCAAAAGGATGATTTTGAAGGAAAAATACCTGTATGGGTATGCTGGTGGCAGGGAGAAGACGAAGCTCCCGAACTGGTAAAAATGTGCCTTAACAGCATTAAGAAAAATGTTCCCCCGGAGAAAGCGGTTTTTCGTTTGATTACTTTTGAAAACTGGAGGGAATATGTCACTTTTACCGATGCTGTGTTAAAAAAGTTTCAGGAAGGAAAGATACCCCTGGCTCATTTTGCGGATATACTGCGTGCAGAATTACTGTATCGATATGGGGGGATGTGGGTAGATGCCACCTACTATGTAAGCGGTAAGCTGAGAGAAGAAATTTTTGAAGAAGAAGTATTTTGGACTTTAAAATTTCCAAGATGTATATGGAAATCAGCTATACCTCAGGAGCGGCTGTTCTGCGATTTGTTAAAGGTACCAGCTGGAAATTTATTTGCCCGTTTTTTAATGGAAGCCTTTTGGTA
>CAZUKR010000229.1:0-1823 GCA_964620885.1 uncultured Eubacterium sp. | reverse complement strand
TCAGTGTCTGGGTAAGTTTATTTGGAGGTTCTATATTTTCAGAACTGGGCATGGGAGTTCCGGAAGGAATGGAACCGGTAATAGAGACAGCCACGCTGCGATCTCTAAGCGGCAGTCAGCTGTTTGCCTGTATGTGGCAGATAATGCTGCTGATTCTTCTGGGTATTCTGTTATGGAGAACAGGTGAGAGTATCTTGGAAAAGGCAGTAATGGTGCTGATATTGCTGGCTTCTGTGGCAAGCGGTGCAGTGATGTACTTTTCTCCAACTATGTATGTTTCCGGCCCGAGAGTGATGTTTGTAACGGCGGTATTGCTATGGCTGCTGACAGGGCTGTTATTTGCAAAAATAAAAGACCAGAAAGTTCAGGCTCTTGTAACCGGTTATATAGCGGTAGCAGGCGGTGCAAATGTACTCAGCTATGTCATAAGTTTTCTTATGCAATAAAGGGGAATACAGATGAGAAAAAGTGGTTTGTTAGTAATGTTATTATTAGGAATTGTTCTGGCTGCAGGATGCGGAAAAGAGAAAGAAGCACCGAAAGCAGTGGAAAAGGCTCAGGAAGAACAGGATGTATCAAAAGAGCAGGGGGCGGTGAAGGACACCCTTCCACCCAAGACAGAACCTCAGGAAAATGTAACGCCTTTTCCAACCTTGAATCAGGATACGGTTGTATATACAGAGGATGAGGTTTTGACAACAGACAGGGTAAATATCCGTCATTACCCATCCGAAGACAGTGAGATATATGAAACAGCAGCAGGAAGAACCAAGTTTCTCCGTACGGCAGATGATGGTACATGGAGTGCAGTACAGATTGAAAACAAGGAATATTATATTGCTTCCCAATATCTGAAACTGGAATCAGAAATGACAAGTGGCGGTTATCTGATTGTGATTGATGCGGGGCATCAGTTACAGGGAAATGCGGAACAGGAGCCCATTGGTCCGGGAGCCGCAGAAACAAAGGCAAAGGTCACCAGCGGAACCACAGGAGCAGCCACAGGATTAAAGGAATATGAATTGAATCTTCAGGTATCATTGAAGCTGCAGTCTGAATTAGAAGCTAGGGAATATGATGTAATCATGGTTCGTAGCTCCCATGATGTAAATATCAGTAATAGTGAACGGGCTGCGGTTGCCAATAATGCAGGTGCAGATGCCTTTATTCGGATTCATGCCAATGGCTCAGATGACAGCAGTGAAAATGGGATTCTGACAATCTGCCCAACATCAGCGAATCCCTATATGGGGAACCTATATCAGCAGAGCCGCTCTTTGTCTGACGCCGTATTAAATGGTGCGGTGGATGCAACTGGCGCAAATAAGAAATATGTCTGGGAAACAGATACCATGAGCGGCATTAACTGGTGCACTGTGCCGGTAACCATTGTAGAGATGGGATTTATGACGAATGCAGCAGAAGATCAAAATATGGCATCAGACAGTTACCAGCAGAAGCTGGCAGCAGGGATTGCAGATGGAATTGATAATTACTTTGCAAATTAGAAGGTAACATGAGAGAAAATTATAATATATGGATAAAACAGCAGCTTGAACAATTAAAGGAACCGGAATATCAGGCATTTACCTCAAGACTTCTGCCTGGAATAGAACCGATACTAGGTGTAAGATTACCGGAACTTCGCAAAATTGCAAAAAAGCTGGCAAAAGAAAACTGGCAGGAATATTTGAATCAAGCAGGCAGTGACAGCATGGAAGAAATTATGCTCCAGGGGATGACCCTTGGATATGCCGGAGGAACCTTACAGGAAAAGGAAGAATTTCTTAGAATGTTTATTCCCAAAATAGATAACTGGTCTG
>CAZUKR010000228.1:0-1846 GCA_964620885.1 uncultured Eubacterium sp. | reverse complement strand
CTTATATTCTCCATAAAAAAACCTCCTGTTCTACTGTTAACAGTATATGCAGAAGGTCTTCCTTTAGAATGTTAATTTTCCATGGGAAAGTTAACACTGGTAGTCATACAAAAAAAAGTTCATTTCATTTTTCTCAGTTCCTACATCCAGAGTGTGTGCTTTCTGACAGCGGCGGCTCATGCCCTGGTGTTCATAAAACTGATAGTTACAGCTTACATCTGTAAATAAATAAAATTCATGAATATTTTCGCCTTTCATATAGGATAATAATGATTCAAACAATATTTTTCCAATTCCTTTGCCCCGGCATTTAGCACTCACAGCAAAAAATGCCAGCTCTGCCGGATATTCCTTTTTACTATCTTCCAATAGCCTTTCATCAACCTCAGTGATTCCCTTGAATATCTTTGAAACACGCCTTCCTTCTTTTGAAACTAAAAGCGGCAGGATAGAAAGAAACAGCCTGATACGCAATTCTAAAGGGCACTTATGAGTGGCTTTGTTTTTTCCCATAATAATTCCCATAGGGATATTATTTACCAACACAACCTGTGTGTATGTTTGCCCTGTAAGGCAACTATACAGATATACTTTCCCCATTCTTGCAGCTGTTTTAGGACTGCAAAACCGGTCATAGTTCCATGTTTCTCTGATGATATTGGCTAATGCGTCGGAATCACTGTTCCGGAATGCTCTGTACGCAATTTTATTTTCCATAAAATTCTCCTTTTACTTGTCTTATTTCTGATATATAATTATTATAAACCGTACTGTTACTGTACGCTCAAGAGGAATTTTAAAATGATAAATAATAAATATACTTTGTTCACCATTGGACAGTTCGCCTCCCTGCACAAAATCAATAAAAAAACATTGATGTGGTACGATGAGGTGGGATTATTTCATCCTGCCGTTGTAAAAGACAACGGGTACCGGTATTATACCCACTATCAAAGTTCCACACTGGAAGCTATCTTGATACTGCGGGAGTTAAAGGTATCCATCAGGGAAATACAAGACTTTATGAAACATCGTTCTGCGGAAAGTTTAGAAATCCTTCTAGAAGAAAAAATAGCAGAGCTGGATCAGAATATCGCCCACCTAAAGGCCATTCAAAAAACAATGATTAGACATAAAAAGGATGTATCTGCCTTGCTGCATATAGATTTGTCTGAGATCTGTATGGTAGAAAAGGAAATTCAGCATTTCGCGATTATCAATACATCAAAAGAAATTTCCCCGGAAAAAGAAATTGGAATGATTCTTGCGGAAACCAATAAGCACCAGTTACATCGGCTGTACGATACCACTTATGGTTCTATGATTCCTGTGGATTCTCTCTACAATGGGGATTTTGAACATTATCCTTATCTGTTTCTGGAAGTTTTCAATCCAGCTACAACTGAACATATTCATATAAAACCAAAGGGAATGTATCTGAGAGCCTTTTGTCAGGGGACTTGGGATAAAATCCCGCTAAAATACGAAGAACTTCTGGCATATGCAAAGCAGCATCATTTACAGTTATATGGATATGCTTATGAAACAGGAATCAACGAACTTACCATCAATTCAATGGACGACTACATTACACAAATTGAAATACAAATAAAAACATAAGAGGCTGTGGGGAAAATCAATTTTCTTTTTATGTTTATACTAGATAAGGGAATCACATAGAACGTGATTCCCTTATCTAGTATCGTGATTTTAAATTTTACTGCACAAAATAATTTTTATTTTTCTTCAATGGTTTTTTCTTCTTCTTCCAACTTGGGTTTTTTGGGTGCTCGGCCATATACTTCTGTATAATTGCGAACCTTTGCTGCCAGATTCGCATCAATGG
>CAZUKR010000227.1:0-1901 GCA_964620885.1 uncultured Eubacterium sp. | reverse complement strand
AACTGAGAAAGCAGCGTGTACAAAAACAGCCCTTAGAGTATCCAAGTGCAGGAAGTACCTTTAAACGCCCGGAAGGGAAGTTTGCAGGAAAACTTATACAGGATGCCGGACTAAGGGGATTTCAGGTGGGCGGAGCACAGGTGTCAGAAAAGCATTGCGGGTTTGTGGTGAATAAAGACCATGCAACGGCTTCCGACATCAGCAGATTGATAAAAGAAGTACAGGATAAGGTGGAACAGGAACACGGTGTAAGAATGGAAACGGAAGTAAAATACATCGGAGAATTCTAGAGGAGGAAATGCAGTGAAGTTTGTAATATTAACAGGGATGTCCGGAGCAGGAAAAAGTACCGCATTAAAAATGATGGAAGATATAGGATATTTTTGTGTAGACAACCTTCCCATTGCATTGATTGAAAAGTTTGCAGAACTGGCAGATATGCCAAATTCCGAGTTACAGAAAGTAGCGGTAGGAATTGATATTAGAAGTGGTCAGCATCTGGAAGAATTGCAGGATGTACTGGATGTCCTTAGAAAAAGAGGAAAGCATTTTGAAATTGTGTATATGGACTGTACAGATGCAGTGCTGATAAAGCGTTACAAAGAAACTAGAAGAACCCATCCCCTGGCAGGGGAAGAACGGATTGGTAAGGGGATTGAGGAAGAACGGTCCCGTATCGAATTTCTGCGTAAGCAGGCTGATTATATTTTAGATACCAGTAATATGCTTACCAGAGAACTAAAAGGAGAACTGGAAAAGATTTTTATACAAAATCATGATTATAAAAATCTTTTTATTACGATTGTCTCCTTTGGATTCAAATATGGAACTCCGGCAGATGCAGATCTGGTATTCGATGTGCGGTTTCTCCCGAATCCCTATTATGTAGAGGGACTGCGGGCAAAGACTGGAAATGATAAAGAAATTCAAGAGTTTGTTATGCATAACGAAGAAGCCGGAGAATTTTTAGATCGTCTGGAGGATATGGTAAAGTTTCTGATTCCAAACTACATCATAGAAGGGAAGACGCAGCTTGTCATTGGCATCGGATGCACTGGAGGAAAACACCGTTCCGTAACATTGTCAAATGAACTGTACGCCAGACTGAAACATGAAAAAGAATTTGGAATCAAGATTGAGCACAGAGATATACAGAAGGATACCCTGAGAAAATAGCGGTATTCCCGGAACACAGGAGGAATTAAAAATGTCTTTTTCTGGTGAAGTAAAAGAAGAACTGTCTCGTCAGTTTCAGAAAAGCAGGCATTGCCGGATTGCGGAAATAGCAGCCATTTTGAGTTTTACCGGAAAACTGGAAGAGCAGTCTGTACTACGTGTTTATACAGAAAATATCTCTCTGGCGAGAAAATATTTCATGCTGATGAAGAAAACATTTCATGCCGATGTGAGAATTACTGTAAGACAGAGCAGATATCTTCATAAAAGCCGTATTTTTGTTATTTCCCTGAATGATTCGGAAGAAGTGAAAAAAATTCTGCAGGCAGTAAAATGGCAGAATGAAAAGGGAGAAGACATCCGCGGTGAGGAACTGGTCCAGAGGCTGCTGGTGCAAAAAGGATGCTGCCGCAGGGCATTTATCCGGGGCGCCTTTTTAAGTGCAGGTTCCATGAGTGACCCGGAGAAATCCTATCACTTTGAAATTGTGTGCACGACGGAAGAGAAAGCAAAACAGTTGATGGAAATCATCAATAGTTTTAATATAGATGCCAAGATTGTGCAGCGGAAAAGGAACTTCGTAGTATACGTAAAGGAAGGATCCCAGATTGTTGATATGCTCAATATTATGGAAGCCCATGTAGCATTGATGAATCTGGAAAATGTGCGCATTTTGAAAGAGATGCGCAATTCTGTTAACCGACAGGTGAACTGTGAAACTGCCA
>CAZUKR010000226.1:0-1901 GCA_964620885.1 uncultured Eubacterium sp. | reverse complement strand
AACTGAGAAAGCAGCGTGTACAAAAACAGCCCTTAGAGTATCCAAGTGCAGGAAGCACCTTTAAACGTCCGGAAGGAAAGTTTGCAGGAAAGCTTATACAGGATGCAGGACTAAGGGGATTTCAGGTGGGTGGAGCACAGGTGTCTGAAAAGCATTGCGGGTTTGTGGTTAATAAAGACCATGCAACGGCTTTGGACATCAGTAGATTGATAAAAGAAGTACAGGATAAGGTGGAACAGGAACACGGTGTAAGGATGGAAACAGAAGTAAAGTACATCGGAGAATTCTAGAGGAGGAAATGCAGTGAAGTTTGTGATATTAACAGGGATGTCCGGAGCAGGAAAAAGTACCGCGTTAAAAATGATGGAAGATATAGGATATTTTTGTGTAGACAACCTTCCCATTGCATTGATTGAAAAGTTTGCAGAACTGGCAGATATGCCAAATTCCGAGTTACAAAAAGTAGCGGTAGGAATTGATATTAGAAGCGGACAGCATCTGGAAGAATTGCAGGGTGTACTGGATGTGCTTAGAAAAAGAGGAAAGCATTTTGAAATTCTGTATATGGACTGCACAGATGCAGTGTTGATAAAGCGTTACAAGGAAACTAGAAGGACCCATCCCCTGGCAGGCGAAGAACGGATTGGTAAGGGGATTGAGGAAGAACGATCCCGTATAGAATTTCTGCGTAGGCAGGCTGATTATATTTTAGATACCAGTAATATGCTTACCAGAGAACTAAAAGGAGAACTGGAAAAGATTTTTATACAAAATCATGATTATAAAAATCTTTTTATTACGATTGTCTCCTTTGGATTCAAATATGGAACTCCGGCAGATGCAGATCTGGTATTCGATGTGCGGTTTCTCCCGAATCCCTATTATGTAGAGGGACTGCGGGCAAAGACTGGAAATGATAAAGAAATTCAAGAGTTTGTTATGCATAATGAAGAAGCAGGGGAATTTTTAGATCGTTTGGAGGATATGGTAAAGTTTCTGATTCCAAATTACATCATAGAAGGGAAGACGCAGCTTGTCATCGGCATCGGATGTACCGGAGGAAAACACCGTTCCGTAACATTGTCAAATGAATTGTATGCCAGACTCAAACATGAAAAAGAGTTTGGAATAAAGATTGAACACAGAGATATACAGAAGGATACCATGAGAAAATAGCAGTATCCCTGGAACACAGGAGGAATTGAAAATGTCTTTTTCTGGTGAAGTAAAAGAAGAATTATCCCGTCAGTTTCAGAAAAGCAGGCATTGCCAGATTGCGGAAATAGCAGCCATTTTGAGTTTTACCGGAAAACTGGAAGAGCAGTCTGTACTACGTGTTTATACAGAAAATATCTCTCTGGCGAGAAAATATTTCATGCTGATGAAGAAAACATTTCATGCCGATGTGAGAATTACTGTAAGACAGAGCAGATATCTTCATAAAAGCCGTATTTTTGTTATTTCGCTGAAAGATTCGGAAGAGGTGAAAAAAATCCTGCAGGCAGTAAAATGGCAGGATGAAAAAGGAGAAGATATCCGCAGTGAGGAACTGGTACAGAGACTGCTGGTGCAAAAGGGATGCTGCCGCAGGGCATTTATCCGGGGCGCCTTTTTAAGTGCAGGCTCCATGAGTGACCCAGAGAAATCCTATCACTTTGAAATTGTGTGCACGTCGGAGGAGAAAGCAAAACAGTTGATGGAAATTATCAATAGTTTTAATATAGATGCCAAGATTGTGCAGCGGAAGAGAAACTTTGTAGTATATGTAAAGGAAGGCTCCCAAATTGTTGATATGCTGAATATTATGGAAGCCCATGTAGCATTGATGAATCTGGAAAATGTGCGTATTTTGAAAGAGATGCGCAATTCTGTTAACCGACAGGTGAACTGTGAAACTGCCA
>CAZUKR010000225.1:0-1918 GCA_964620885.1 uncultured Eubacterium sp. | reverse complement strand
TCATATTCATTAGAACATTTTTTCCCACAGCCAATGGAAAATAAATACCCGGTTGTGACATTATGTGGAAGTACGCGATTTAAAAATGCTTTTATGGAAGCACAGAAAAAGCTGACTCTAGAAGGAAATATCGTGATCTCTGTAGGCTTATTTGGACATTCCGGAGATGAAGAAGTCTGGGAGGATATGGATGAGGGAACACTGACTAAGACAAAGGAAATGCTCGATGATATGCATAAGCGTAAAATTGACATGGCAGACAGTATTTTTGTCATTAATGTAGGTGGATATATTGGTGACAGTACTAAATCTGAAATTGAGTATGCAAAGAAACAAGGAAAAATAGTTCGTTATTTGGAGTGTTGAGATGAATAATCCTATATATTTTTCAAAAGTAGAATATCAGACGCGTGTGGGATATGGTGAGGTATCCAATGTGCTTTTATTGGATATAGAAAAGCAAGAACTGTCGTATCAGGTCTTTCATTATCATAGACAAATGCCGAGTGTACAAGGTATTGTTTCAGAAGAATGGAATGGTAATCATTATACATATGATGTAAGTTCACCGGCGAGAATTATGAGAGATGCTAATACGGACTTTAAACCGCAGCTTCTAAAAAGTGACCAATATGAGAAAGAGGTTGTATTTTCATATGGGATAAAGATATCGGATGCACAGATGAAGGAGTTATTACCATATTGCAATGCACTGGATTTCGAACCGTACAGAGAGAAAGAAATGTCTATGGATGATCCTGGATTTATCGGATATAGGGACGAGATACGAGTTGACTTTACTGGAATAACGAATTCTTATATTCCAAAGTTAGAATTGCCAATGTCATATTTCTATGATGAAGAACATATCTGGCCTAGTGAAAAGCTTTATAGATACTTGATGAAAACATTTTTGGAAAATAAGAAAAAATTAAAAGGATGGATTTATTCATATGGTGCCCTTTCGTTATTTTTTCAGTAGTGATATATTATTTATGAATATATGTCGGAGGAGGATACCTTACGACATATCAGTATTTTATTCGAGAAGGAGGAATTGTTTTGGACATTTGGCATAATAATGTAGATGGTATACTAGAAACAGAATATTGTGGTGATTGTATTCATCATTATGTATATCCCGTCGATGGTAAGACTCATGAAGTGTGCAATATCTGGGGAAGAGATGGGTGCTATTTTGGATGCAATCGAAAGGAAACGACACCACACTTTCGTTGGACGGATGCAAATCGTTGGGAAAAAGATTAACTACATATTATTCCGTAAAAATTCAGATTCTCGGTTAATGAACTAGAGGGTAATTCCAGTTTATCGGGATGTTTGGTGAAAAAAAAGCTAACTAGAATAAAAAAGGCTCTGAGAAATGATATCCTCAGAGCCTTACCTTATTCTAATATTGGAGGATTCATTGGAAATTCATCATTTGTTGTGAAAGTAGGAATATTATGCGAATTTAACAGGAATAATTTCTTGACCTGCATGAATTCATCTTCGACATCCTCAGTGAGCTTTCCGTCAAAGATAAGATAAGTGTTATTTTCAGACCAGCCACATATCCAATATTCTCCGCTTTCAGTAAGCTCGATAGTATACACAAACCGACTGGAGAAATCCCCATTGTGTACCAGATACACACGTCTGCATAAAAGAGGTTTCTGAATCGGCGGCATGTTAATCTGACAGAAGGTTACATTTGAATCGAAATCCTTAATGGTTTCTACACGAAAGTCAACTGCAGCAAATGGGCAGCAGTATTGAGGTTCATCCTCGTTCATTGCATTGAGCAGATCAATGAACATAGAGCCACCTTGTTCTTTTAGAAGTTCCATGACTTTTTTAGAGGCATTATAATAGAACCAGGGAAGCCATTTGTGTTGTATGTATTGAAGTTGTTCTA
>CAZUKR010000224.1:0-1924 GCA_964620885.1 uncultured Eubacterium sp. | reverse complement strand
CAGGAAAAAAGTGAAACCAGGATTGTATACCAGCAATTGGAAGAAAATTTTGGAATTGCTGAAAATACCAATGCCGGACTTAAAATGGCACAAGGAGAATGGATTGGTTTGCTGGATCATGATGATTTGTTAGCACCGGAAGCATTATTTGAAATGGTTCAAAAGATGAATAGTGACTTAGAACTTGAAATCATCTATTCCGACGAGGACAAGATTACAGAAGGAAGGCGAGGCGAATGGATACATTCCCAACCTCATTTTAAACCTGACTTTAGTATGGATTTACTCCGTTCTAATAATTATATTACCCACTTTTTATGTGTAAAGAGGGAGGTTTTAGAGCAGGCAGGTGGATTCCGTCGTGAATTTGACGGTGCTCAGGATTATGACCTTATTCTGCGTTGTGTGGAAATAGCAAAAAAAGTAGGTCATGTATCCAGGGTATTATATCACTGGCGGGTACATCCTGACTCTACCTCGGACAACCCCATCACTAAAAGATATGCCTATGAAGCGGGACAGCGTGCCATTGAAGAGCATTTGGAGCGCACAGGTCAGAGGGGGAATGTAAGTCAGTTAAAGCATTTCGGCTTTTATCGGGTAGCATATCCGGTAAGTGGGAATCCTCTGGTATCTATTCTGATACCCAACAAGGATGAGGCGGAAACCTTGAAACGCTGTATAGACTCTATTGAGAAATCCACCTATGGCAATTATGAGATTATTATAATAGAAAATAACAGTAAGGAAGAAGAGACCTTTCATTACTATGAGAAGCTTTGTAACACAAGTTATGAGCGGGAAGAAAGAATATCCTGTCAGGGACAGCTGCCGGGAGGGCAAAGAGTAAAAGTTGTAACATGGAAGGAAGGATTTAATTATTCTGCCATTAACAATTTTGGAGCTTCTTTTGCCGCCGGTGAATACCTGATTTTATTAAATAATGATATTGAACTGATTACACAAAACTGGATAGAAGAGATGTTGGGAAACTGCCAGCGTTCAGAGGTGGGAATTGTAGGAGCCAGACTTTACTATCCGGATAACACAATCCAGCATGCAGGAATTGTAGTGGGAATTGACGGAATTGCTGCAAATATGTTCCCCGGCATGAAGCGTGAACGGGAAGGCTATATGCACAGGGCAGCCATACAGTTAAATTACAGTGCGGTGACAGCCGCATGTATGATGGTGGAAAGACAGATTTTTGAAAAGGTTGGTGGATTAGAAGAGGGACTAGCAGTGGCATTTAATGATGTTGATTTTTGTCTGCGGGTGAGAGAAGCAGGCTATCTTGTTGTTTATAATCCATGGGTAGAAGCTTATCACTATGAATCCAAGAGTCGTGGAAAAGAAGATTCCAAGGAAAAAGTACACAGATTTGGAGAAGAAATAGAGTTTATTAGGGAACGTTGGATTAAGATATTGAAAGAGGGAGATCCCTATTACAATATCAACTTTTCGCTGAAGAAGTGCAACTATGCCTTAAAGCCATATAAATAGGAGTGTATAATGAAAGAATCATTTGTAAAAAACAGAACAGGAATCTTAATGATGCTGGTATCTTCTATTTGTGCCTGTGTGGGGCAGCTTTTGTGGAAACTGTCTGCCCAGCAGGGAATCTGGGTGGCATTGGCAGGCTTTGTATTTTATGGAATCGGTGCAGTAATCATGCTGGCAGCCTATCGTTTTGGAAGTCTGTCCGTTCTTCAGCCCATGCTGAGTGTAAATTATGTGTTGAGCATCATTCTGGGAGCAGTGGTTTTAAGGGAAGAAGTTACATTATTAAAAGTGATTGGTGTTCTGGTTATTATGACCGGTGTGATTTTAATTGGGGGAGGCGATGAAGAATGATATATTATATGATTTTAATCTGCGGAACCTTATTGGGGGCTGTTGCCTCTATGTTCTTTAAGAAAGCATC
>CAZUKR010000223.1:0-1938 GCA_964620885.1 uncultured Eubacterium sp. | reverse complement strand
GTATGCACTGATTCAGGCATCGGCAGAAGGACATACCTGTCTGCCTGTAAAGACACTGACCATGCGTGCCAGTCAATTACTGGACGTTGAACCAGAACATATTGAAAAGCATTATATGAATCTCGCTATCGATAAAAAACTGGTGTTGAAAGAGATAGAGGGACAACAGTTTATCTATGCCGCTACTTATTATTATATGGAAGCCAATACCGCATCCATGCTGGAACAGTTGGATATTTCCTATGATGTACCTGAAATTGAGATTAAGGACAAAATACGGAAAATTGAAAAGAAAACAGGAATGGAACTGGACGAACTTCAGGCAGAAGCGGTAAAAGAGGCAGTGCGGAATGGTCTGATGGTAATTACAGGAGGCCCGGGAACGGGAAAAACTACTACGATTAATACTATTATCCGATATTTTGAATCGGAAGGGATGGATATTTTTTTGGCGGCGCCTACCGGAAGAGCGGCAAAAAGAATGAGTGAAACCACAGGAGTGGAAGCCAGGACAATTCACCGGATGCTGGAGTTGAACGGAGGTATGGAGGGAAATGCCGGATTTGAGCGAAATGAGCAGAATCCACTGGAGACAGATGTTATAATTATTGATGAGATGTCCATGGTGGACATAACGCTGATGTGTGCTTTGCTGAAAGCTGTACCTGCTGGTACCCGTCTGGTTTTGGTGGGAGATGTGAATCAGCTGCCAAGTGTAGGTCCGGGAAGCGTTCTCAAAGACATTATAGATTCCGGAAGATTTCATGTGGTGCGGCTGAATAAAATTTTCCGGCAGGCAGCCCAGAGTGATATTATTGTCAATGCCCATAAGATAAACAGAGGAGAAGAAGTTGCACTGGACAATAAGAGTATGGATTTCTTTTTCCTGAAGCGATACGATGCTAATGTAATTATCAGTATAATGATTCAGTTGATTCAACAGAAACTGCCCAAGTTTGTAGAAGCCACACCCTATGACATTCAGGTACTTACTCCTATGAGAAAAGGATTATTAGGAGTGGAGCGGCTAAATGGAATTTTGCAGCAATACTTGAATCCGGCAGAAGAAAAAAAGAAAGAAAAAGAACATGGCAGCATTATCTTTCGAGAAGGAGATAAGGTGATGCAGGTCAAGAACAATTATCAGATAGAGTGGGAAATACGCAGTAAATACGGATTGGCTATAGACAAAGGACTGGGGATTTTTAACGGAGATATGGGAATTATCCGTAATATAGACAGCTATCAGGAACATATGATGATAGAGTTTGATGAAGGAAGAATGGTGGAATACTCCTTTAAACAGCTGGATGAACTGGAACTGGCCTATGCCATTACCATACATAAGTCTCAGGGAAGTGAATATCCGGCGGTGGTGATTCCCCTGTTGAGCGGTCCCAGAATGCTGATGAATCGGAATTTATTATATACTGCAGTAACCCGTGCAAAGAAATGCGTTACTTTGGTAGGGAATGATGTCACTTTTCAGGAAATGATAGGAAATATCAGCGAACAGAAGCGCTATACCGGGTTGAATATGAGATTAAAGGAGCTTCTGTCATAACAAATATTTAAGAAAAACTTTATAGAATTTCTAAGAAAAATATGCTACCATGAAAATGGTTTGAGAGATTTTTTTAGAAGATATGAAAATAAAAAAGGAAAATATGTTACATTTATTATTTCCTCCCAGATGCCCTGTGTGTGATAAGGTATTGTATTCATCTGTTTTTTTAGAACCGGAGAAATGTTGTCCTTCCTGTGAGAAGATACCGGAATATGTCAGGGAACCTGTATGTAAAAAGTGTGGAAAACCCATTGAAAATGAACAGGGAGAATATTGTTATGACTGTGAAAAGCATAAAAGGCAGTATGTTCAGGGGAAGGCACTGTGGCTTTACAAAGGTAAGATGAAACAATCCATGTATCGATTTAAAT
>CAZUKR010000222.1:0-1948 GCA_964620885.1 uncultured Eubacterium sp. | reverse complement strand
TTCGTATACAGTTTCTATATATTCTGTATACAGTTCATTTTTATCCATGCTCTGTACCTCTTGTTTTTTTCTTTATTATCCTTTATCATTATAAACGAATTATGATGATAAACACAACTCTTTGCGAGGACTTAATAATATGAAAAAGAACACCGACGAACTTTTGAACATTTTAAAGCATACGCCTAATCTGGATACTTATCTAAAGGAAGAAACAGAAAACATTACTTCCTGTTCTCTGCTGGATTATCTCAACCGCTTGTGCCTGGAAAAGAATATTACTCCAGCGCAATGTATTAAAACCTCTGGTTTAGACCGCACTTATTCTTATCAGATTTTTTCTGGTGTAAAGACGCCTGCCCGGGATAAAGTTCTTGCCCTTTGCTTTGGATTCGGACTTTCTCTTACGGAAATACAATCACTTTTAAAGTCCACTGGCTATCCTATTCTATATCCTAAAAATAAAAGGGACTGTGTAATTATCTTTATATTACAGCGAAATTGTTCTCTTACCGATCTAAATGAATTGCTCTTTGACCTTGGATATGATTTATTAAAATAGACACAAAAAAGCTGCCGTACCAAATCTGGTGCGGCAGCTTTTACTATATATCTCTTATTCTTCAAAAACTTCTTGTTCCGGCTGATAACTGAAATCCATCATATCTTCATCAAAATATATCTCATCCACATTATTTACATCCGTAGAAAGCTTGATATCACGGTAACGTTTCATACCTGTTCCGGCAGGAATCAGTTTACCGATAATTACGTTTTCTTTCAGACCAATCAATGGGTCAATCTTCCCTTTAATTGCAGCTTCGGTTAATACCTTGGTTGTTTCCTGGAAGGATGCTGCTGACAGGAAGGAATTGGTTGCCAGAGATGCTTTGGTAATACCAAGCATTACCTGTTTTCCTTCTGCTGGATCTTTTCCTTCTGCTTTTAATCGTTCATTTGCATCTTCATAATCCAGTATATCCACTAATGTTCCTGGTAAGAAACCGGAATCTCCGTTGTTTTCAATACGAATTTTCTTTAACATCTGACGCACAATTACTTCGATATGTTTGTCATTGATTTCTACACCCTGAAGACGATATACACGCTGAACTTCTTGAATCATATAGTCCTGAACAGGGCGGATACCCTTAATATTCAAAATATCATGTGGATTCACACTACCTTCGGTCAGTTCATCACCAGCTTCTAATACTGCTCCATCCGCTACCTTAATTCTGGAACCATACGGAATCAAATATGCCTTGGTTTCCCCTGTTTCATTATTTGTTACAATAACTTCACGCTTTTTCTTAGTATCTTTGATGGTTGCAGTTCCTGCAAATTCTGTAATAATCGCAAGTCCCTTTGGTTTACGTGCTTCAAACAACTCCTCTACACGAGGGAGACCCTGTGTAATATCGTTTCCCGCAACACCACCAGTATGGAACGTACGCATGGTCAACTGTGTACCCGGCTCACCAATAGACTGTGCTGCAATAATACCTACAGATTCACCTACCTGTACTGCCTGGCCGGTAGCCATGTTGGCACCATAACATTTTGCACAGATTCCGTTGTGAGAGCGACAGGTAAGAATCGTACGGATTTTAACGTTATCCAACGGCTCACCTTTTGCGTCCACACCTTTACTCATAACAAGAGCTGCACGTTTTGGTGTAATCATATGGTTTGCTTTTACAATTACATTTCCTTCTGCGTCACAAATGGTTTCGCAGACAAAGCGTCCGGTAATTCTTTCTTCTAAGCCTTCGATTTCTTCTTTTCCATCCATGAATGCTTTTACATACATTCCTGGTGCTTCTTTTCCCTCGCGGCAATCAATATCACGAATAATAAGCTCCTGGGAAACGTCTACCAGACGTCTTGTCAGGTAACCTGAATCCGCGGTACGAAGGGCTGTATCTGAAAGACCTTTACGGGCACC
>CAZUKR010000221.1:0-1973 GCA_964620885.1 uncultured Eubacterium sp. | reverse complement strand
CATTCCTCCGTTTAATTGATTTCCAGAGTTCCGTAGAAATCTCTGGATTTACTTATATAGCTACCATCTAAAATGCTTTTTATATCAAATGAAACCTTTGCATATGCTGATGTGTCTTTTACCACTTCCCCTGCAGGTGTTTTTATTACTCCGAGTGCTCCTGTCGATATCGTCTTAACTCCCATATTTCCAGCGTATGTAGTAACTGTCACATTTCTTCCTTCCACTTCATACAGCACAAACTGCGAGTACTCCAGGTTATAATAAAAATCTCTTGTACCTGATATTGCTGCATTCATACTTGCAAGATAATTATTGTAGCTTTCATTCTTATCTCTAAATCGAATAATTGCTTTTCCGTTTCCTTCAAGAGTTTCAAAATAATAAATATCATCCGCCACCAGTGAAGCTAGAACTGAATCAGCAAGTGCATCATCTATATCATGTTGATGTGTCATCAGTTTTGCTGTCTGCAACATAAACATCATTAGAATTATCATAATAAGTGCCATTCCAAATATGATTGTATATCCAATGGCACTTGATGCTTCTTTCTTTTTTCTCATATGCCTCCTCCTATTGCTTCGCTGTTGTTTGTCTCTTAATTGTTATGCTAGTTGGATGTTCCATAACCTTTGAAATTCCTCCTGCAAAAGCAAGGACATTGTCATCATAAGTTCCTGAAATACTAAGATAAATTCGATCTCCGTACTCCACTTCTCTTGTGGTTGTTCCGCTTAAGGAAATGTTATACAATTCAAAGGCATAATAAGAATATGGTTTATCTGCAACAGTCGGAACGAACTGCAAGTATTCTTCCTTTGTCCAGAAAAGCATTTCATCTGCTTGTCCACATCCTAACGAACCAGCCTTACGTGCTGGATTACTACCTAATTCATAGAAATTAACCGCATGATTGAATATACAAGATAACTCTGACTGTAAAGTTTTTAGGTAAGTACCTGCAAACTCTTTTCCACTTGGCGTCTTTAACCCACGCATTTCATTTTGCCACTGAACAATATCGCGGGGAGTAATCTCTGAAATACTTCTATCCTTAAAATATGGTAGTATCTTTGTTTCAACAATGTGTTGTTTTGTCATCCAAGTATTGTATTTTAACTTTGGCTTTACATCATTGGTATATACAACCCAGAAGTCTCCAAATAACATATTGATGCAGGGTGCTTTCTGACTTTTATAACTATTCTCGTATTCCTGAGCTTCCTTTTTTGTACCGAATCCTCTGATATATTTCTTTTTGTTTTTACCAGTCCAATCCTTATAATAGAATTGAACATTCCAACTACCTGTAGTTTTATCTTTATATGCCGGCATCTATTTCTCCTTTCCTTCTTCCTCAAATCCATAAAATCTCTCAAAAAAATACTGACGACTGACTCTGCCTGAAACAATCATAAAACCTTTTGCTGCAAGTTCCTCATTGAGATCATGAATAAGGGCATATGCTTTTGAAGTTGAAACACCAACAATTTCGCGAACCTCTTCTACTCCGATAAAGGTTGAAGTTACCATAAACGTCTGCCTCCTTTCACAAAAGACAACTTCTTGTTCTTTATCACGTATATGGGTTCACTTTTTCTTTTTGCCACCCTGTGCTATTAAATTTTTTTCTGAAATAGTTTGAAAATAACGATTAGATTTAATCTGGAATATATGGAAATACTGGATATAATAGACCCTAAAAAGGATTTGGCTCTATTATGGCTCCACAAAGAATTTTTAAAATTAGAAGCATTTTAGAAGCGATTGCATTAAAAAACGCCTAGAATTCAGCATTTGCTAAATACTAGGCGTGGGAATCCTTATAGATAAAGGGCTTAAAAATTACTCGTTAGCCACTAGAACCTACTCAAACTCGCAAAGTTCATTGTACTTTTTCGTATATCTCATTATCTTTCTATACATATTTGTATAGTATATTCCAGTTATTTTAACCATTCCATATCGTT
>CAZUKR010000220.1:0-2033 GCA_964620885.1 uncultured Eubacterium sp. | reverse complement strand
CACCTCATGGCGGAATCTTTGTATTCCCGGTAGTTGGAAATACCCTGATGTATATAGTATCTCTTGTAATTGGAACTGTTGTAAGTGCAGTAATGCTTGGTGTATTGAAAAAGGATGTGCAGGAAGCGTAATCGTATATCTGAAAGGAGTTCTCTTATGTTAAAATTTAATGGAAGCAGTGTGATGGGCGGTGTGGCAATCGGAAAACTTTGTATATTTCAAAAAAAAGAAAATAAAATTGAACGCAGGAATATAGAGGATACAGAGCAAGAAATCCAAAGAGTAGAAGAAGCGACAAAGATTGCCACTAAGCAGCTTCAGGAACTGTACCATAAAGCGTGTGAGGATGTAGGAGAAGCCGATGCTATGATTTTCGAAGTACATCAGATGATGCTGGAAGACAGAGGGTATCAGAAATCCATCCGTGGTATAATAAAAGAAGAAAAAATCAATGCAGAATATGCAGTAAAACAGACTTGTGACAAGTATGCTGCCATGTTTGAAAAAATGGAAGATGCATATATGCAGGGACGGTCGGCAGATATCAGAGATATTTCGGAACGTCTGAGTAATGTATTGTTGGGAAATCAGGTGAAAATGGATTCCTTTCAGGAACCTGTAATTATTGTGGCGGAGGATATTGCCCCCAGTGAAACCGTTCAGTTTGAAAAAGATAAGCTGCTGGGGATTGTAACCAGACAGGGTTCTGTCAATTCCCATACAGCAATTCTGGCAAGAACCATGGATATTCCAGCTGTCATTCAGGCTGATATTGATTTGAATCCTCAATACAATGGAAAAACAGTTATAGTAGATGGATTTACAGGGGATGTTTATGTAGACCCGGATCAGGAAACCATGGAAATCATGGAAGCAAAGCTTGCAAAATATCAGGAAGAAAAAGAACTTCTTCAGCAGCTAAGGGGCAAAGAAGATGTGACAAAAGACGGAAAGCAGGTGAAGCTTTATGCCAATATCGGAAACCCCAAAGATGTGGCAAGTGTTCTGGAAAATGACGCCGGGGGAATCGGATTATTCCGAAGCGAATTTCTGTATTTGGAAAGTAATGATTTTCCAACGGAGGAAGAGCAGTTTCAGGCATATAAAACAGTAGCTGAACGTATGGCAGGTAAAAAAGTCATTATCCGTACCCTGGATATTGGAGCAGATAAGACAGTGGATTATTTTGGACTGGAACGGGAAGAAAACCCCGCAATGGGATATCGTGCCATCCGTATCTGCCTCACCAGGACTGATATATTCAAGACACAGCTCCGGGCATTGTACCGGGCATCCAGTTATGGACAGATTGCGATTATGTTTCCAATGATTATTTCAATAGAAGAAGTTCGGAAAATCAAGAAAATAGTGGAAGAAGTAAAGGAAGAGCTTACAAAGCAGTCCATTCCTTTTCAGGAAGTAGAACTGGGAATTATGATTGAAACACCAGCCGCAGTTATGATTAGTGATGAACTGGCAGAGGAGGTAGAATTTTTCAGTATTGGAACCAATGATCTGACCCAGTATACCCTTGCCATTGACAGGCAGAATGCAAAACTGGATCAGTTCTACCGGGCTCACCACAAAGCAGTCCTTCGAATGATAAAAATGGTGGTAAAAAATGCTCATGCCGCCGGTATATGGGCAGGCATCTGCGGAGAGCTTGGGGCGGATTTGGAATTGACGGAAACATTCCTCAAAATGGGTGTGGACGAACTTTCCGTCTCACCCTCTATGATATTGAAGGTAAGGAAGCAAATCAGAGAAACAGAAGTTGAAAATTAAAATGTAAAATCCCGTGAAATCCATACTAAAAAGTAAATGGAACATTCACGGGATTTGTGATAAAATAGAGCAAAGTAAAGGGAGATAAGTTCATAAAGGAAACGTGTGGAATGAGGAGGAACATATGATAAAAGTAGAACACATTTCTAAGGACTTTGTATCCGCCAGGAAGTATCCGGGATTCAAGGGTGCTGTAAAGAGCTTATTCTCCAATGAGAAAATAGTAAAAAGAGCAGTAGACGATATTT
>CAZUKR010000219.1:0-2039 GCA_964620885.1 uncultured Eubacterium sp. | reverse complement strand
ATATTCTTTAAATTTACAATAGTAATCTCCCTTTTCATCCAGATAAAACCCTTTCAGACTTCCATGGGGGGCATCTAGCAACATTTCCCAGTAAAGATTATAACCCTTCCCAGCATCATGGCGTTTCCACAGATCACGGTTTTCCCTTTGTGAATATAAATAACTCACTAACTTTCCTGACTGAATCAAGGATTCACTGGCATCCATCTCCATATTATGGCAGCTGTTTGTTCCTGCAATTATTCCAGTAATAGAACAATCCAAATTCCATATTTGATTTACAATATGATGAAGCGTTACTGCACCACTTCCAGCCCATCCAATATCTACTGCTACCGCCGTCTTATACTCCTTTAATATCTCTTTGTAATACTGTTTTCCTGCTATAAGCTGTTCTTTGTAATGGTTAAGAACCTCATTCCAATGTTCCATTAAATACTGCTTTACAACTTCTGCGTTACGATCTGTTAATTCCACTTGAGGTTCTTCTCTCTCTTTCCTGCAAAAACCTTTCAGCATATCTGAAATTTCCATAGATGCAAAAATCTCTTCCAACGTATATTTTTGATTCACCTTATGATACAGAAAACGTCTGAAATAATCATATTTAAAGTATCCGGCTGCCATTTTGGTCGCTGCCACACGTGACCAATAAACATATTCGCATTTATCTACTTCTTCTGGATACATTTTTTCGTAAACCTTTTTTAAAACATCTCCATCTCTTGCTAAAAAGAGAATTTTTTCAATTCCCTGTACCTTTACATAGTCATGAATAAAACGGCAATATCCCATTGCGAAAAGACCGCCGTATATATAGCCATATTCATATTCTCTGGAGTATTCCTTCCATCCATTATGTATACTTGCATTTACAATCCCCCGGTAGGCACCTCCAATCACAGCAGACATATCTTCTGGACGATAAGGCATTCCTACTGCATTAACATTTACATAATGAATGGTTTCAAATCCATGCTTTTGGGGCTGCTCTACATCTGCAATATAATTATCCCCTATGTGTATATAACTAACTTCTTTGCCTTCATACTTTTTTATTTCCTCAAAAATAGTTCCTGTGCTTTTAGATTTTTCTAAGTCGCAGGAGACATAATAAGCTGCAAACTGTGGATACCCACAAGTTTCCAGCAAATTTTTTATCTGTTCTTTATTCAAATACATATCTGAGGTAATAATAATTCTTTTATTTTTCTTACACAGCTCTTCTATTACCTGAATCATGTAAGGATTTGCGAAGCATAACTCATTTTCCAATGCTTCTTCCATTTCCATAGTATTTTTAGGTATACCGGTTTCTTTAGAGAGAACATCATATATCTCTTCCAGTGTCACTTCATAATGCTTCTTTTTTTTATATTTCTTTTCACGCACCCTCCATTCCATTTCCTGGCGGATTCGTTCAAAGTCCAAATACCCCAACTGCTCTCCTAATATAAAAAACAAATCGGTTGGTTTTGAAAAAGGACGTAATACCAAGGTATCAAAAACATCAAAAGAAATCACCTCATACTCTGCTAATCTTGCCGCAAATAATTCCGGTTCCTCTAATTTTGAAATAGAGGATTCACTTCCTTTCCCATACAATTCCTTTTTTTCATAAATCGGAAACTTCTCTCTATGCGCCAACTTCTTATTGCCTAATATATAATAGGAAATATTCAATCCAATCAGATAAAGCCATACGCCAATTCTTCCAATTCCCTTTGCTCTGTTTCTTTTCTCTTTATACTTGTCCCTAATTCCTGGAACTCGATTTACCATAAAATTATATACTGCAAGTTTTAATTCCATCTTCATCTCCCGCAATGTAATTTATTGTTCTTCATTTTTTATTGCTGCAATTGGCTTTCCAAAGTTCATCTTCCGATTTATCATATCATCATACAAATAATACTTCAATAATTGTGCCACATGTTTTTTAAAATTTCTTTTTTGCTGTTTCGTTCTTCCTTTAACCAATGCCACTTGTATTTTACCTTCTATTTCTTCCTGGGCAAACGCTTCATAAGTGCATTCTT
>CAZUKR010000218.1:0-2066 GCA_964620885.1 uncultured Eubacterium sp. | reverse complement strand
CACCTCATGGCGGAATCTTTGTATTCCCGGTAGTTGGAAATACCCTGATGTATATGGTATCTCTTGTAATTGGAACTGTGGTAGGTGCAGTACTGCTTGGTGTATTGAAAAAGGATGTACAGGAAGCGTAATAGTATATCTGGAAAGGAGTTCTCTTATGTTAAAATTCAATGGAAGCAGTGTGTTCGGTGGTGTGGCAATCGGAAAGCTTTGTATTTTCCAAAAAAAAGAAAATAAAATTGAACGCAGGAATATAGAAGATACAGAGCAAGAGATGCAGAGAGTAGAAGAAGCAACAAAGATTGCCGCTAAGCAGCTTCAGGAACTGTACCATAAGGCGTGTAAAGATGTAGGAGAAGCCGATGCCATGATTTTTGAAGTTCATCAGATGATGCTGGAAGACAGGGGGTATCAGGAATCCATTCGTGGTATGATAAAAGAAGAAAACATCAATGCAGAATATGCAGTAAAACAGACTTGTAACAAATATGCTGCCATGTTTGAAAATATGGAAGATGCATATATGCAGGGGCGGGCGGCAGATATTAGAGATATTTCAGAACGTCTGAGTAATGTATTGTTGGGAAATCAGGTAAAAATGGATTCCTTTCAAGAACCTGCAATTATTGTGGCGGAGGATCTTGCCCCCAGTGAAACCGTTCAGTTCGAAAAAGATAAGCTGCTGGGGATTGTAACCAGACAGGGTTCTGTCAATTCCCATACAGCAATTCTGGCAAGAACCATGGATATTCCAGCTGTCATTCAGGCTGATATTGATTTGAATCCTCAATACAATGGAAAAACAGTTATAGTAGATGGATTTACAGGGGATGTTTATGTAGACCCGGATCAGGAAACCATGGAAATCATGGAAGCAAAGCTTGCAAAATATCAGGAAGAAAAAGAACTTCTTCAGCAGCTAAGGGGCAAAGAAGATGTGACAAAAGATGGCAAACAGGTGAAGCTTTATGCCAATATCGGAACCCCCAAGGATGTGACGAGTGTTCTGGAAAATGACGCCAGGGGAATCGGATTATTCCGAAGCGAATTCCTTTATCTGAATAGTAATGATTTTCCAACTGAGGAAGAGCAGTTTCAGGCATATAAAACAGTAGCCGAAAATATGGCAGGTAAAAAAGTGATTATCCGCACACTGGATATTGGAGCAGATAAGACCGTGGATTATTTTGGGCTGGAACAGGAAGAAAACCCTGCAATGGGATATCGGGCCATCCGCATCTGCCTCACCAGAACTGATATATTTAAAACACAGCTGCGGGCATTGTACCGGGCATCCAGTTATGGACAGATTGCGATTATGTTTCCAATGATTATTTCAATAGAAGAAGTTCGGAAAATCAAGAAAATAGTGGAAGAAGTAAAGGAAGAGCTTACAAAGCAGTCCATTCCTTTTCAGGAAGTAGAACTGGGAATTATGATTGAAACACCAGCCGCAGTTATGATTAGTGATGAGCTGGCAGAGGAGGTAGACTTTTTCAGTATTGGAACCAATGATCTGACACAGTATACCCTTGCCATTGACAGGCAGAATGCAAAACTGGATCAGTTCTATCAGGCTCACCACAAAGCAATCCTTCGTATGATAGAAATGGTGGTGAAAAATGCTCATGCAGCAGGTATATGGGCAGGAATCTGCGGAGAGCTTGGAGCGGATTTGGAATTGACAGAGACATTCCTAAAAATGGGCGTGGACGAGCTTTCCGTCTCACCCTCTATGGTATTGAAAGTAAGGCAGAAAATCAGAGAAGCAGAAGCAGGAAATTAAAATATAAGATCCCGTGAAATCCATACTGAAAAAGTAATGGAACATTCACGGGATTTTTGTATAAAAAGCTATTTTATAGAGAAAAACTATGATAAAATAGAACCTAGTAAAGGGAGATAAGTTCATAAAGGAAACGTGTGGAAAGAGGAGGAACATATGATAAAGGTAGAACACATTTCTAAGGACTTTGTATCCGCTAGGAAGTATCCGGGATTCAAGGGTGCCGTAAAGAGCTTATTCTCCAATGAGAAAATAGTAAAAAGAGCAGTAGACGATATTT
>CAZUKR010000217.1:0-2131 GCA_964620885.1 uncultured Eubacterium sp. | reverse complement strand
AATGCGGTAAGGAAAGGAAATAGACCGCGGACAGGGGGGAGGAAAGGGAGAGGAATTAGAAACAGAATAACAGTATATTTTTAGAAAGGAAAAGAAAATGAGGGTATTAAAAAAGGCATTGGCAGTTGTATTGGGACTTAGCATATGTTGTACAAGTGTATTACTGACAAAAGAAAATTTATATGCGGCAGATATGTCAGAATTTCCATCGGGGTATCATTATCCTACAGAAATGAGAGGTCTTTCCGCTTCCCAAATTACAGCAGATATGGGGGCTGGATGGAACCTGGGAAATTCTTTGGAATCAGAGGATAATGAAACAAATTGGGGAAATCCGAAAACCACAAAGAAGATGATAGATGCCATTGCGGCAAAAGGATTCAAGACACTGCGCGTTCCGGTGAGATGGGATGATAATTATTCAGATCCATCCTCCTATAAGATTTCTTCTGATTATATGGATCGTGTAGAAACAGTTGTAAATTATGGACTTGCCAATGATATGTATGTCATTCTTAACGTGCATCATAATGATTTACAGCATGATGTGACAACAGACAATTGGGGAAAACAGAAAATAAAAGATGAGTTGTCAGCTATTTGGAAACAGGTAGGAAAGCATTTTAAGAACTATGGTGACAAGCTGATTTTTGAAGTAAACAATGAACCCCGAAGCGGAGATGACTGGAATGGAAATCAGGGCTATTATGACTGTGTCAACGAGTGCAATGAGGCGGCACGTGAGGCAATTCGTGCAACAGGAGGAAATAATACCAAAAGACTGGTTATGCTTCCAACCTACTGTGCATCAGCAGATGCGCCCAAAATTGCCGGATGGAAAAAGCTTGCAAATGATGATATGATAGCAGTTTCCATTCATGCATATCTTCCTTTTGACTTTGCATTTGAAGGAAGCGGACATTCTAATTGGACGGATGATGATTATAACTCATTACAATCCGTATTTGACAGCTTGAACAGTACATTTATTCAAAAAGGAGTCCCGGTTGTAATAGGGGAATTTGGTGCGACAGATAAGGATAATCTTTCCGACCGGGAAAAATATGCATCTATTTATACCGGTATGGCAAAAAAATATGACATTCCATGTATCTGGTGGGATAATCATGGATTTGGATATGGGGGAGAAAAATTTGGCATATTTGACCGTAATTCAGCTTCCTTTGTGTATGGTGGAATTGCCGATAATATGGTAAAAACATATCAGAATGGAGATCCCGGCGATAATGACGATGTTACAGTGGACAACAAGGGCATAGAATTATTTAAGGGAAATGCCTCATCCTCTAACTGGGGACAGGCCGTTGCAGTTGATACAAAGAAGAATGGAGGGACATTCGATGCTGCAGCAATAAACTCAGATGGGTATTTTTATGTAGAATACGATGGAACAAAAGATAATCTGGAACTGATTTTACAGAGCATGTCTGGCGGAGCTGCATGGGGGAAAGTAAACATCAGTGAATCCGGAGAAGTTAATGGCCATTATTATGCCAAGTTTTCTGGTAAAAACTGCATATCTGCATTTGGAACTTCTGACTTTAGCGGATTACTGGATAAGATATATGTAGGGGCTTGTGAGAAATCCCTGAAGGTATATTATTTCGGTTATGTGGGACAGAAGGAAGAAAAATATGTTTCTTTGTTTTGGGGAAATGCAGGTACTTCTAACTGGGGACAGGCGGTTTCTGTAAAAACAGCAAAAAGCGGAGGTGACTTTAAAGGAAAAGATATTACCTCCGACGGACATTTTTATGTGGAATACAGTGGGAATGAAAAAGATCTGGAATTGATTCTGCAGAGTTGGTCTGGGGGCAGCGCATGGGCAAAAGTACCAGCTTTTGAATATGGCTCTGCCAATGGACATTATTTTGCAAAGTATAAGTATTCAGATTGTGTTTCCGCATTTGGAACCTCTGATTTTGAAAATAAGCTGGATCAGATTCATGTAGGGGCAAAGGAAGGCAGCATACAGGTATATTCTGTATGTTACAGTTATCAGTAATAATTTAGTAGCCACGGATGGTATCTTGCGTATCATCCGTGGTATTTTCGATTTTACGGATGACGATATAGTAGCTGTAGCTGTCATTTACCTTTACTTCAATCC
>CAZUKR010000216.1:0-2135 GCA_964620885.1 uncultured Eubacterium sp. | reverse complement strand
TATTCCAGTTCATCTCCGCCATCATAAGCAGACAGGTTTACCCCTTTTAATTGTTCCATTAGATGAGAAAAAGTAACATTGTAGGAAATATAGTCCTTGTTTTCAGGGCGCATAATTTCTGTTTTCTTTGCAATACAAGGACTGATAAACGCAATTTTATCCGTAATTTTCATATATTTCTTGGCATAGATTGCTCCACACATCATTGGACTGTGTACAGGTACCAATTTTTCTGCCAATTCTGGTATGTATTTTTCAATATAAGTGACAATTGCTGGGCAAGGCTGGGATATTCCGCCTTTAAAATTATATTTTGTAATATAATTCAAGTATCCCCATGTAGTTATATCTGCCCCAAAGCTTACGCTTATCATTCTGTTTACACCTAGACTTTTTAAATATCCCAGTACCTTCCGGTATTCTTTAGGATAATTAGCTATAAATGCAGGTGCCAGCAAAATACTGATTTTTTCGCCGCGTTTTAATGCCTCAAGAAAATCTTCTGTATCATCCCTATAACTTCTTGCTTCATGATGACATGCATCAATACAAACACCGCATTGCACACAGGCATCGCCATCCACATAAATAAGATTTTCTCCGGCCTCTTCCAAAGAATAATTTGCTTCTAATACTGGGCAGGCCGAAATGCATCTGTTGCAGCCCACACAGTCTGTATTGGTGTATACCAGTCCTTGATTCAATGCACTCTTTTCCATCTTTTCTCTCCTTCTACATACTTTTTATTTTGTAGAAAATTTCATAATATCTATATATATATAATACCTTTTTTTTAGCCTTTTGTCCATGGTTGGTTACTCATTCATTACATCTTTTGTATGTTCCACAATCAGATCGACTGCTTTTTCAATCATTTCTGTCTGGGCTGCAATTTCTTCATTATTGGCGGCAAGTGCTGATGTTCTAAGATTGATATCCTCCAGGTTCTCTATAAACTTATCCGTCTCAGTTCCCAGCTCCTCCATTGCCGGCAATAAGATATCACTTTGTTTCTTCCCGGTAATAACAGCATCCTTTGTCTGCACGGATAGTTCTCTTACTCTGTTTGCAATTACAGCAAATCCTTTTCCAGCATCTCCGCTTCTGGCCGCCTCAATTCCTGCATTTAAAGCCAGCATACCCGTCTGGTTGGATATTTTAATGATGGCGTCATTAATAGTATCATATCCTTTTACTGCATCTGCTACCTGTACCATAGAATCCTTTAAAGTACCTGTAAATCCTGATATATTTCCAACTGCTTCCGATATTTGAGCTGCGTCTTTTGCTGAATTCTGATTGCCAATAGATAATTCAGAAATAGAGTCATCTATATTCACGAATTCACCCAGAATTTGTTCATAAGATTTTTCCTTACGTTCCTGCTTTTCTTTCTCCTTTAGTTGAAGCGCCATCTCATTTATTATTTTTTGTTCTTCTGCAAGTTCACCTTTTACATAATGAATACAGTTTTCTTTCCGATTATACCCTGAAATAACAGCTGATGCCATTTTCTTACACCTGTCATATCCGCAGGCACCGCAATTAATTTTCTGCTTTTCAATGGTGTTTTTTCCCAATGTCATAAAGCCTTCTTGTATCAGCTCACTCGTAAGCTCCTGGGCTTTTCTTCCTGTTGAAGAATACTGACACATGAAGTCTTCCAGCTTTAAGTTTGAAAATTGTTCATTAAAGTTAGCCAGGCGCTTTTCATAACTAAGCTCTTTCCCCCATGGACTCTTCCTATTATTTTTTTGGCTTTCCATCCGTTGATTATAAATTTGGAAAAATACATCCTCTTTATCCTCTCTATTGCACTCCGTAGCTGTTCCTTGAATACAGCCGTTTGAACAGTTAAGTGCATCTACAAGGAACGGGAGGGATTTTCCGGTTTTTACACGTTGGGCATATTCTTCTAAGAATTGATATGTATGAGCTTCTCCTTCAACCTGACGAATCATTACATTTTTTCCTAAAAAATATTCCACATTCTCTCTTAATCCGCCCGGCTGAGGATAAATACTTCCAAGTCCATATTCTATTTCATCTCCCGCATCATAGGAAGATACATCTATTCCGCTTAATTGTTTCATTAAATGAGAGAAGGTAACATTATAGGAAACATAATCCTTATT
>CAZUKR010000215.1:0-2152 GCA_964620885.1 uncultured Eubacterium sp. | reverse complement strand
AGAGCTGTGTAAGAGGCAGTATAGTACCGTTGCCATGACGGATAACAGCTATTATAATTTTATGTTTGACAAGACCATAGAAGTAAAGGGGAAACACACATATCGTGTAGAAGTTACTTCTAATGCAGGAATCATCGGAAGTACAGCTACCATATGGAAAGCATCGAAAGATGCGTATTCCGGAGGTTCCCTTTATATAAATGGAGAAAAAGATGCAGGAGATTTAGTATTTAATGTGGTATATGAAGGAGTAGAACATATATCCATTCGGATGTTTCTTCACCGGGCAAGCATACAGATTTTGATATTTGCCTTTTTGGGGCTGCATTGTTTCCTTGATATTCGCAAAATGTACCAGCAGATATTTAAAAAAAGAGTGTGGATTGCCATCGGAATTTTTGTATTTCTGGTAGCAAACAGATATAATTTCTCATCCATGGGGCAATTTGATATCTATGTCCAGACGGGAGAGGGGTCACAATATATTACACCGGTGTTTGGAAAGGCACGTTCCATCCGAAGTGATGAGTGGATGGTATCAGTTCCAAGGCTGATGTCAGCAGAATACAATAATTATGAGAAGTATAACGATATTGTACGGGGAACTACCGCCACCAACTTATCGGCTTCCGGTCTATATCTAAACTATTCTGCTTTGGCAAAACCGGCAGAACTGGGATTTTATCTATTTGGTTCGGATTATGGGCTGTCATTTCTATGGTGCTTTAAAATGGTATTTGGTTTCCTGTTCTCCTATGAACTATGCTTGATTATTTCCAAAAGGAAGCCCCTGCTGGCATTGATGGGAGCCAGCCTTATCTGGTTTTCAAGCTTTAATATGTGGTGGTCCATGGTAAACTGGATTTTTGCCGGTGAAGCTGCATTGGTACTCTTATATTATTACCTAAGGGAGGAAAACAGGAAGAAAAGGCTGCTATATGGAGTAGGAACCGCATTGTTCGGGGCAAATTTTGTTGTAGAATTATACCCCGCATGGCAGGTTCCGGCAGGATATATCTTTTTGATGCTTCTCATTTGGCTCTTAGTGGATAGCAGAGAGACATTGAAAAAATACAAATGGGCAGACTGGGGAATTGCCCTTGGCTGTGTTGGATTTATGGTAAGCGTTGTGGGTGTGTATATGATAAATTATTCAGAATACCTGACTGCCATTACGAATACTGTATATCCGGGGATATATTCCCACACTGCTAATGCCCTGGGCGGAATATAGTAATCCAAGTGAAGCGGGGAGCTTTTTCAGCTTATTTCCTCTTCCCTATGTTATGGCTGTTGTCATGTTTATCCGAAGCAGGAAAAAAGATGTCTTATCAGGATTACTGCTTGCTGCAACAACCATTCTAACTATATATTGTACCGTGGAGCTTCCGGCGGGGATAGCGAAAATATTATTACTGACTTTTTCTACACCTCAGCGGACAGCAGACGTTGTAGGGTATGCACAAATATTGCTGATTGTGGCAGCGTTGGGACGATACGAGGAAAAATATCGTTTTAAAGTGGTGCCGGCGGCGATAATCTCAGTGGCATCTGTGGGAGCAGCACTGGTGTATGCGAGACAACATTTTTCCGGTTATACGGAATTTGCATATTTTGTGGCAATTGCAGCAGTAGTGGTAATTGGTATTACAATATTGATTTCAAGAAGTTCCAGGGAATTGCAGAAAGCCATGATGATTTGTGTAACGTTGATGATGGTAATAACCGGTCTGGCGGTAAATCCTCTTATGTGCGGAACGGATGTTATTACAAGCAAACCGGCGGCAGAGGAAGTAAAAGAAATTGTTGGAAAAGATCATGAAGGAAAATGGCTGGCAATCAATAGCGCGGTAAATGGAAACTTTCTTATAGCTTGCGGGGCTCCAGCGATTAATTCGGTAAACTATATTCCCAATATGGAATTATGGGAGCTGCTGGATCCGGAAGGAAAAAAGGAAGAGTATTATAATCGTTATGCCCATATTAATTTTGTGATTACATCGGATGAATTGAAATTAGAGCTGCAGCAGGCAGATCTTCTAAATGTTTATATTCCTTATGAATATTTGGAAAAGCTGGGTGTGAAATATGTTTATACCATGTACTCTTATGATGCTGAAGAGGAAGAGGAATATGGACTTGAAGAAATATA
>CAZUKR010000214.1:0-2156 GCA_964620885.1 uncultured Eubacterium sp. | reverse complement strand
AATATGCTGCGGGAAGCAAAAGGAAAATCCACAAGGAAGGTACTGGAAGAATTCCATATGCAGGATATGGAGCATGAGACCATAGAACGGTATCGTCAGAGACTGAGACAGCAGCGCCCCCAACATATGTGGCTGAAGCTGCCAATGAAAATGTTTTTGAAAAAAATTGGAGCCGCAGGGCAGGGGAAGGATGGAAATCTGCATCCCACAGATGCGGGGCTTTTAATGTTTGGAAAACAGAAAGAGATTAAAAAGAAGTATCCCTGCTATGCTCTGCATTATCAGGAACAGCAGGCAGGGGGGATTTGGATAGATGTCATCATTTCTGATACCGGAACATGGAGTGGTAATCTCTATGATTTTTTTGAAAAGGTATCGAAAAAGATTATTATGGGAATAAAATTGCCCTATACAGGAGCAGAAACTCCGGTACATAAAGCAATCCGGGAGGTCCTTGTAAACTGTCTGGTAAATGCAGATTATGAAGCGAAGCAGGGAGTGTTGGTACAAAAGGCGGGAAGCAGACTGATATTTGAAAATCCGGGAACCTTTGGAGTAGATCATGAACAAGCTGTGCAGGGGGGAGTATCAAGTCCTAGAAACCCGGATTTGGTTAAAATGTTTCATCTGATTAATATTGGAAATGGAGAGGGAAAAGGGCTTGCACATATATATTCTCTGTGGAGGAAGCAGGGGTGGGCAATGCCGCAGATACGGGAAGAATTCAAGCCGGAAAGAATACAGGTGTCTCTACAAATTGAAAAATCCCGAAAGAATACAGGCGGAGGAAAGATGCTCAGGGAGGAACGGCAGAAGGTAAATGAAATCGTTTATGAGAGTCAGAAACTTCAGGTGATTGATTATGTGACAGTATCTATACAAATAAGTACAGCTGAAACAGCAGAACTTCTGGATATTGGAAAGGCAGGTGCAAAAGGGGTACTTACCCGGATGGTGGAGGAAGGAATTCTGGAGCGCCACGGTGGAAGAAGAGACCGCACATATCAATTAAAAGCATAAGACAAAAAGGAAGGGAAAAGTGATGGGAAATAAGAGCAGACTTTCGGAACAGGTGGCAGATACCATATTATCAATGATTACAGTAGAAAAGCGTTTTCTTCCGGGAGGCAAACTGCCCAATGAAAATGAGTTGTCACAGGAAATGAAAATCAGCAGAACGACCTTGCGGGAAGCAATACGAATTCTGGTAACAGCGGGAGTTTTAGAAATTAAAAGAGGAAAAGGAACCTTTGTAAGAGAAGATATGCCCCAGGAACATTCCGAGGGATTATTACCACTCACCTCTGCAAAAGTAAAAATCAGAGATTTATATGAGATGCGCCTAATTTTTGAACCGGAAGCAGCATACTATGCAGCCCTGCGGGCAAGTGATACAGAAATAAAACGTATTCTTCATCTGGCAGATACCATAGAAGAGAAAATTAAAAAGGGGGAGGATCGTACCGAGGTGGAGCAGGCATTTCACAAATCCATTGCCAAAGCCACTCATAATGAGTTTATGAAACGTCTGATGCCGGTAATTTATGAAGGGATTAACAAAGGCGTGCGGTTATCCAAGGAGTATGAGATGGTGGTTCAGGATACCCTGAATGATCATAAGATGCTGGTAGATTTTTTAAAAGCACGTAATGCAGAAGGGGCAAGAAATGCCATGCGGATTCATATTCTCCATGCTATGGCACATCTTCCCATGGAATGATTGTAATACAACATTATTGACAGCAGACAACTGAAAGAGTATAATACAACTAACAAAACAGAAGGAAAGAGGTTAACGTATGAAAAGTGATAATGTAAAAAAAGGGATGCAGCAGGCGCCCCATCGTTCCCTGTTTAATGCACTGGGATTTACCAAGGAAGAGATGGAAAAGCCACTGGTAGGTATTGTAAGCTCATATAATGAGATTGTACCCGGCCATATAAATTTAGATAAAATTGTAAACGCAGTAAAAATGGGAGTTGCAGAAGCAGGCGGTGTACCAGTAGTATTCCCGGCTATTGCAGTATGTGACGGAATTGCAATGGGACATACCGGAATGAAATATTCTTTGGTAACCAGAGATCTTATTGCAGATTCCACGGAATGTATGGCATTGGCTCACCAGTTTGATGCTCTTGTAATGGTTCCCAACTGT
>CAZUKR010000213.1:0-2216 GCA_964620885.1 uncultured Eubacterium sp. | reverse complement strand
TATGGAGAAAAAAAGAAGGTTTCAAGGAATAGGAAAAAGACTGCTGGTATTGTTGCTGGCAGTCTCTTTTTGTTTGGAGGCAGCCTGTACTACAGAACAGAAAGTAATACAGCAGCAGGAGACAGGAAGTCAAAAAGAAGCAGTACAGCAGGCATTTTCTAATTATCTCGATCAGGTCTTCCGGTCAGAGATTACATCCAGTACATTGAATATGCACTATACACTAGCACATCCGGAAAATTATGGAGTGAATGAATATCCAATTACGTATGGAACAATTGCTTCTAATGAAGGGACAGAAACATCTGCTATTTTAGAGAACTGGGAATACAACCTTAATAATTTTGATAAAGAAGGATTAAGTACTTCCCAGCAAATGACCTATGATATTATGATGGACTTCATTCAGGAAGAAGAGCCGGCGGCAAAATATACTCTTTATCGGGAAATACTAAAACCTACTACAGGAATTCAATCACAGCTTCCCGTATTGATGGCGGAGTATACATTTTATGATGAGCAGGACGTAAAAGATTATTTGGAGCTTTTGTCATGTGTACCGGATTATTTTTTGAAAATTGTTGATTTTGAAAAAAAGAAAGCCCAAAAGGGAATGTTTATGTCTTCGTTTGCAGCAGAAGATATTATTGTCCAGTGTCGTAACTTTACGGCGGAACCGGAAAATAATTATATGCTGTCTACTTTTGAAGATCGGATAGATACCATGGAAGCAATCAGTCCTGAGGTGGCGGAAGATTACAAAATGCAGAACCGGCAGCTGGTAACAGAACAGATTATTCCGTCATATCATAATCTTGCTGATGAAATCGAATTGTTAAAAGATACAGGAAAAAACAGTCAGGGTCTTTGTTATCTGGAAGACGGAAAAGACTACTATACATATCTGGTATCTTATACCACAGGGTCGGATATGCCTGTGAAAAAAATGCAGAAGCAGACAGAAGCACAGCGGCAGGAAGATCTGACAGGTTTAGCCAGGTTATTAAAGGAGAACCCGGACATTACACAAAAATGTGCCAACTATAGTATAGGGACAGAAGAACCTTCTTTAATATTGCAGGATTTACAGATAAAAATGCAGCAGGATTTTCCGGCGCCTCCCGATACTTCTTTTACCATAAAATCGGTACACCCCTCTCTGGAAGCATACACAGCACCAGCATTTTATCTGACTCCGCCCATTGATGATATTTCCCAAAATTCTATCTATATTAATGGGTCTAAAAATTATACAAAGATTCAATTATACACAACACTTGCACATGAAGGATTTCCGGGTCATTTGTATCAAAATGTTATGGAAAGAAGCTGCGGACTGGAGCCTATACGAAGCCTGTTTGGTAGCAGCGGTTATGCAGAAGGATGGGCAACCTATGTGGAAATGCAGTCTTATTACTATGCAGATATAGAAAAAGACATGGCGGCGTTTCTTCAGAAAAATCAGTCCGCACTTTTAAGCCTTTATGCCACTGCTGATATGGGAATTCATTACGATGGCTGGAGTCTTGCAGATACCATAGATTTTTTTGGAAAATATCAGATTACGGATAAAGGAGTGATTACACAGATTTATCAATTGATTGTGGAAGAACCCGCTCACTACCTGAAATACTATATTGGTTACCTGGAGTTTTTAAACTTAAAAGAGTATGCCATGGAAACCTATGGGGAAGAATACAGCAATTATAAATTTCATCAGGCATTGATGAAAATGGGCAATGCGCCTTTTTCTATTTTAAAAGAATACCTGCCTCAATACTGGGCGCAATAAGGATTTACCAAATATTTACTCACAGTTTACAGGAATGAGATGGCAGATAAAGATGGGAATAGGTACATTTATCTTATAGAAATAAAGGGTTTTGGAAGGAAACGGAATTTGAAAGAGAACATTACATTACATGAGTATTTACAAAATGAGAAATTTATTATAAAAAGCGAATGCGCCATCAGTCTTTTATATACAAAACTTCAGATTATTGATGCAGAGATGGGGATGAAATACAACCGTAAAGTAATTCATAACAAATCCGGCAGAGTAAAATGTTATGAAAGTATTAAGGCAAAATTAGAGCGCAAGGGGTTGCCGGAGGATGTGCCTACTGTGCTGAGGGAAATAAATGATCTTGTAGGTGTAAGAGCAGTTTGTACCTATACCGATGATTTATACCAAATAGTAGAAATGCTGTATAATC
>CAZUKR010000212.1:0-2252 GCA_964620885.1 uncultured Eubacterium sp. | reverse complement strand
CGAAACGCTACTGTCTTGTGTCTCCAGCGTCCATTACTGTCCAGACTTCTTTCCATCATTTTCATCTTCCTTTCCCATTCGTTCAATATCCAGCTTATCTGCCATCTCCGTCTGTTTTGTAGGAAATAGATGTGCGTACCGATAAGTGATATCTATACTTTCGTGTCCGGCTCTCTCGGCTATTGCCAGTGCTGAAAATCCCATTTCTATCAATAAGGAAATTGCACTGTGTCGCAAATCGTGAATTCGGATTCTCTGAACTCCACTTTCCTTTGCTCCCCGATCCATCTCGTGATGCAGATAGGACTTGGTAATAGTAAATATTCTGTCATTCTTGTCTATTTCATAGAGCATTCCAATATATTCCTGCATCTCCTCACATAGAAACTTTGGCATCTTGATGGTTCGATTACTTTTCGGTGTCTTAGGACTTGTAATCACATCTCTACCCTTCAATCTCTGATACGATTTGTTTATCGTAAGATTTCCTTTATCGAAATCAAAGTCTGCTGGGGTTAGGGCAAGCATTTCGCCCATTCGAACTCCACACCAGTAAAGAACTTCGAATGCATAATAGGATTGTGGCTTATCCATCATCACATCTGCGAATCTCAGATACTCCTCCTTTGTCCAGAACAACATTTCTTTGTGTTGCTCCACTCCCATCGTTCCTGCTTTCTGTGCCGGGTTCGATGGTAAGTGGTAAAACCTTACTGCATGATTGAATATGGCACTTAGCTGTGCATGAATCGTTTTCAGGTAATTCTGGGAATATCCTTTACCTGACGGATAACGGAAAGCTAACAATCCATTCTGCCACGCGATAACATCCTTTGCTTCAATCTCTCCCATCTTTCGTTTTCCAAAGAATGGAAGTATCTTTTTTCTGATTACTGGTTCTTTGGATTCCCATGTGTTTTCCTTAATCCTTTGTTTCTTGTCCTCTGCATAGATTTTAAAGAAACTCTCAAAGGTCATATCCAGTTTGGAACCCTGTTTTAGCAGCTCCTCCCTTTCCCACATCTGTGCTTCTCTCTTTGTGGTAAACCCACGTTTCTGCGTTTGTTTCCGCTCCCCCTTCCAATTCGTAAAGCGAAAAACAACTCTCCATTTGTCTCCATCTTTGTATACAGCCATTGAATCACTCCTCTCTTATGCGTTTGCTTCGCTGTAACATACTTTCTTGTAAAAATAATTAGTGTTTACTCGTCCTGCTACTGTGATATAACCTAACTGCTTTAATTCATGATTAAGCTGCTTTACAATTTTATAAGCGTAGGACTTGGAAATTGACATTTCCTCTGCAACTTCTTCTACTGTAAGAAATTTTTTATCCCCCATTCGGTTTCCTCCCTTCCTTTTTATTTTGTTTGCCGCTTTCCTCTTACATTTTCCTGACAGGTTGCCTTTTTGGGTACTGTGTCGTCTTAACCTCCCCTCCATACGCTCGCTTTCGGTCTTGGCGTACTTCCCCGGTTGGTAGATGCTTGTACGGTCATTTAGTTTTCTTAACTTTATTTGTTTAAGTCCTTCTGGTGTTATAATACTAAACATTTTGAGTTAAGTCAATAGGTTTACAAGAAAATTATTAACTTTTTTTGTTTAAGTTTTTATTGCCATTCAAATTTACACGTGATATACTATCTTTAACAAATTTATTTAGGAGGCGTTATTATGGCAATCGGACAACGTATCAAATTTTTTCGTAATAGAAAAGGTCTTACACAAAAGCAATTAGGTGAAACTCTTGGTTTTCTTGGTAAAACCTCAGATGTCCGCTTGGCACAATATGAATCAGAATCCAGAGTACCTAAACTTGACCTAATAAAAGAAATGGCTCAAACCTTTGGTGTCAGCACTCGTGCAATTAATGTTCCGGATATTGATACCTATTTAGGAATTATGCATACCTTATTTGCATTGGAAGATATTTATGGCTTAAAAATCAGTGAGGTAGATGGAAAACCATGCCTGCAATTCGATCCTGCCATTACTGACCAGTTCTCTTCCCTTGGCAAAATGTTTCATGCCTGGCAGTTAGAAGCTTCGAAACTTGAATCCGGTGAAATCACAAAAAATGATTATGATGATTGGCGATACAATTATCCCGACAGAGACACATCGGGGCGTTGGGCAAAGGTTATTTCTCCAGAACTGAATGACATGCTCATGGAAGAACTTCAGAAAATAGAAAAAGAAGAACAGAAAGAAGTAAAGAAGAACAAGAAAAAATGAGCACAAAAAAACCTTAC
>CAZUKR010000211.1:0-2348 GCA_964620885.1 uncultured Eubacterium sp. | reverse complement strand
ACGGAACGGAAGATATGTTTCAGCTTTATTTTGAACTAGCTAAAAAAGCAGCTGCCACTGGAGCAGATTTGGAACCCATATTCCAGAAGATGTCCGAAATTATGGAATATATCCGAAGCAGTAATATGTACAAAGAGTCTGTGATGGATAAGCGGTTTGCGGATTATAGGAACTATGATTTCTATCAGGTAGAATATGAAGAAACAGAAATCTGGGCAGGGGAAGAAGAGTTAGAGAATGAGCAGGAAGAGCGGGGAGATTATCTGACAAAGATTCTCAATTATACCAGATATGAGGAAGAAAAAGGAAAAGAGTTCCGGGAACGTCTGGAAGAATATAAGAATCTTCCAGATATATTATCTACTTCTGACGAGGTACGGAAACTGCGCCGACAGATAACACTGGGCTATTATGAAATATATGAGCTGGCATTCTGGCGTTCGGTAGAAGAAAATCGGATACCTTCATCTATAAAGATGTTTTTAAATTTTGGTTTTATGGATGAAAGACTTGCAGGAGAAGACAATGCAAGCAGTCTTTATGACTTGACAGAGGAATTGTATAATTGTAAGGCCGATAATGTGTTTACCATGTATGAGTGGCTGCTGAGCATCTTAAGAGGAGAGAACGAGCCTTGCAGAAATGAGTTTGATCTAGATTATACGGCATATCTGCATGAACAGAAAAAGACAGCTAAGATTACAGCAGAGCAGCAGAAAAAATTAGCTGAAGATCAGCAGGAAAAAGTAAAATATGAAATGCACAATATGTTCTTGTCTACGAACCGTGCTACATATGGAAAAATATCTACGTTTTGTCCGGTTTTATGTGAACATGATATTATTAATTCAGTGGAAAATATGCTGGTAACTGCAACAAAGATAAATGAAGCAATTGATTCCATACGTGAAGTTGATTTTTCGCTGTTTTATAGAGAAATTATATTTTCCGATCCGGATAAGGATATCAATCGGGAGATGATACAGGCAGAGGTTCTGCCTAATGTGATACTGATGCCAAATGCAGGAAGCAGGGCCATGATGTGGCAGGAGACTGCGGGAATTAAAAAAGATACACCCGCAAGATTTGTGTTTCCGGTTCTGACCGTTGCAGACGTCACAGAAATGATGATTGAAGTATCTGGGCGTTTCCGCTGGGAAATGTGCCGTAAAATACAGGGAATTCGTTGGAATGATATTACCGAAGCTTCACTTACATCAGAATATAATGATTATATTCAGTATTACCGTAAAAATAGTGAGTTGAGCCCAGTAGCCAAAGAAAAGATAAAAAATGCCCTTTACAAGGCAAAAAATAATTTTAGAGAAGTATTTGTAAAGGATTATCAAAACTGGATTAAATATGAATCCAAAGGAAGTTTCCGGTTGAATAAGGTTTCAAGAGGTATTCTGTTTAGGTACTGTCCTTTTAGCAGGGAGATTCGGAAGGAACTTGAGGCAAATCCAATGTATCTTGATATTTTTGATAAATTTGAGATTTTAAAAGCACGGAAAGTACGTCATATAGAATTATGGACAGATCGTTATCAGAAGAAAGGTGGAAAACTCACACCGGAATTGCAGATAAATCGTGAATTTTATGAATTGTAGGGAAATTCAATTTTTTCTGAATATGGGGTTATCGGGAAATTTAATTTTCTTTTTCTGTATATACTAGATATGGGCATTATTTCCCGACACCTCCATTGGAAAGAGTTTTTAAATTTATAGGAAGAGAGAGAAATATATTGACTTTTGTTTATTTTGTAAGACATGCTGAACCAAATTATTTAAACCATAACGACCGCGAGAGAGAATTGAGCGAAAAAGGGTTGGAGGATAGAAAATTAGTAACTTCTTTCTTTGAGGACAAAAATATTGATGCCGTACTTTCAAGTCCATATAAAAGAGCCATTGATACGGTAAAACATTTTGCTGATAGCCGTAATATTGAAATTGAACTAGTGCATGACTTTAGGGAAAGAAAAATAGATAATATGTGGATTGAAGATTTCGATGGCTTTTGCATGCGGCAGTGGAATGATTTCACTTACAAATTACCTGACGGTGAAGCTTTGGGTGAAGTCCAAAAAAGAAACATGGATGCTCTTTTCAATGTGATAAATAAGTACAAAGACAAGAATATAGTGATCGGAAGTCATGGCACTGCACTTAGCACAATTATAAATTACTTTAACCATACTTTTAAATATGAAGATTTTAAAAAAATAAAAAAGCTAATGCCATGGATTGTTAAGTTTACTTTTGACAATGAAATTATGAAAGACATTGAATTTGTTGATGTGTTCTGCTAACATGAATAAATTAATGGAGAAAAGACCAGCGGGG
>CAZUKR010000210.1:0-2351 GCA_964620885.1 uncultured Eubacterium sp. | reverse complement strand
CGGTGAGATGAACAGGCATTAACGTTGTAAAGTCCTTGGTAATGCCGTAGACACAAAGATATGGTTTATCAGGATTTAAGTAGTCAGTCAGCTGACTGTATCCGATACGGTCCATAGACACGGAGTCTGATACTTCTTCATCTTCTGCGAGAGAATCTGCTTGTTCTTTGGTAAGGGAAAACAGAGCTCCGTACCAGCTTCCGCTTTCGTAAACAGAATGACTAATCAGATAGTTGCGCAGGGAGGAAATGCTGATGGTTACGGCAGTAAACATGGTGGCAGATAAGATAATGCCGATAATGGTAACCAGTGTACGGGTACGGTTTTCTTTCAGATTTTTCAAGGTAACTTTCTGGAAAATATTCATGGACGAATCACCTCATCCCTGGTAATTTTCCCGTCTTCAATTGCAATAATACGATTGGCCTGAAGGGCAATATTTTCATCATGGGTAATCATAATCAGAGTCTGTTTGTATTTTTCATTAGAATACTTTAAGAGTTCTACGATTTCCTGACTGTTTTTGGAATCAAGATTTCCCGTAGGTTCATCTGCAAGTACGACAGAAGGGGCATTCATCAAGGCCCGGCCGATAGAAACACGCTGCTGCTGTCCCCCGGAAAGCTGGTTGGGAAGATGGCCTTCCCTGCCTTCTAAGGAAAGGGTGTGGAGCAGTTCCTTCAGGTGGTCTTCGTTGACTTTTCTTCCATCCATAAGAACCGGAAGGGTCATATTTTCCGTAACGTTTAAAACGGGAATCAGATTGTAAAACTGATAGATTAATCCCACCTGACGGCGCCGGAAGATGGCAAGCTGTTTCTCGTTTTGAGCATAAACATCAGTTCCTTCCACAAATACTCTGCCTGAGGTTGGGGTATCAACACCACCAAGAATATGGAGGAGAGTAGATTTACCAGAACCGGAAGGCCCTATAATGGCCAGGAATTCACCTTTTTCCACAGAAAAAGATACGTGATCCAGTGCGGTGACCTTGTTTTCACCAGTTCCATAGACCTTTGTAAGGTCTTCGACTTTTAAAATTTCCATAACAATATACTCCTATTTTACTTATTTTTATAAAATTAGTTTAACCGGTGCGAGTGACACACCGGTGACTGTAATGTGACAATATTGTCACTTATAAAATTTGATGGTAAAGCGCGCGCCTCCACTGGGACGATTTTCCGCTTTCAGTGTTCCGTTTTGCTGAGAAACAATCATCCGGGAAAGGGCAAGACCGATACCGACACTTTGTTCACTGGAGTTTGTTCCTTTATAAAAACGTTCAAAAAGGTGAGGGAGATCCGATTTGGGAAATCCCGGACCGTTATCTTCAATAACAATTTCAGTAAAAATAGTATTTTCCCTGCTGGATACCGTGATAGTTCCTCCGGCAGGTGTATGTTCCATGCAATTTTTCAGAATATTCTGTACAGCTTCAGCAGACCATGATAAATCTCCCATAAACTGTTCTCTGCCGGTTTCCGGCAGGATGGTAAGGGTCTGGTCTCTAAGTTCAAAGGGGATTAAAAGAGGTTCACTGGCTTCTTTTAATAAATGGGAGACTGAAACGGAAATGTGTTTCAGATATGCAGTTCCTGCATCCATTTTAGACATTTTCAATAAAGATTCCACCAGCCAGTCAATTTTTGCAAGGAGTTGGTTCAGTTCCTGCATTAACTCCATACGCTGGGAGGGAGAAAGTGCAGAATCCTTTAGCATAGATAGAATCAGATGAATGGAAGTAAGGGGGGAACGGAGCTGATGAGAAATATCAGCCATAGCATCTGAAAGATATTTCTTATCCCGAATCAATGCATCTGCCTGTTCTGTCAGGCGCAGAGTCATTTTGGAAAGTTCATTCTGCAAAATAGAAAGCTCTCCTTCTGCATAATTTTCAAAATGAATGGGCTTCTGATAGTGAAGCATGTCGTCCAGTTCCTGACTTAAATGTGCTAACTTTCGGTAACGTCTGTAGGTCATAAAAAAGGAAAACAATATAAAAAAGGAACAGCTTCCAAGAACCAGAAAACCAGAAGCTGTACTAAGAAAAAAGCCGCCCATAGAACAGATAAAAAGAACGGCAAGGTATATCCACGATGTTATTTTGATTTCAGGATTGCGAAAAAAATTCATAATAATTAGTCTCCCATTTTATATCCCATTCCGCGAATGGTCTTGATATATACCGGATTTTGTGGGTCATCTTCAATTTTTTCCCGCAGACGTTTGATGTATACCGTCAGAGTATTATCATTGACAAATTCCCCTGCAATATCCCACAGCTCTTCCAGGAGCCGGGAGCGGGAAAGCATAATCCCCTGATTATTTAAAAATAGAAGCAGAACCCG
>CAZUKR010000209.1:0-2378 GCA_964620885.1 uncultured Eubacterium sp. | reverse complement strand
CGAGGGCTCTATAAGAACTTGTATCCACTTCAAATATACAGCTCCTTAAATTGGTATGAAATTCCGGTAGCCGCTCTAAAAAACACTTTATTGCCTACTTCCATAACCTATCTCTAAAGAAAATGGCTATACTTTTTGAAGCCAAAGTTGATAGAACATATCAGCTGTTTTGGTTTGTTTTCCTCTTTGGCTACACTTTCTATAGCCATATTTCCCTTCTGGCTTCACCTTTTATAGCCATCACATAATTTTGGCTAAAGTATTTGAAGCCAAGTCTCTTTTTTCTTTGACTTTTTCTATGACCGCTAGTAGATGATTGACTGTACATTCTTCCCCTCCTGCCAACCAGACCAGCGATCTTTCTTCCTCTTTGGTCAGTTCTACATCCCCTAAAACTTCATTCATCTTTGCAATTCTTCTTGCTTCACTTTTATAAAATGCATCGTTCACATCACGACTTCCATACTCTGGTTGTCTAATCATAATTTCTCCCATCTGCTGACAAGCTCTGGTTACACCAGTCAGCAATTCTTATTCGTTACCTATGACAGGAGCGTGGCACGCACCTGTTTATTTCATCAAAGGAAAGCTTACCAACGAAAGCTATCCGGCACTCCACGTTTATCCAGATATTCCTGTCTTGCCTTTTCCTTTTCTTCCTCACTTGGTGCCGTTTTATACTTGCTATAAAGTTCTCTCATAACAATCGCATCCAGCTTATCTATCAATCCTTTATCTATTTCTGGAAGCATTTCCTCCATATCCAGTAAATGGTATTTGACCAATGCAAAGAATAACTGTTCTGATACTTGTATATTTTTCATTTGCTTCCTCTCTGCGTGACGATTGGTGACGGTTGTGACGATGTTTTATATATAGTGAAATAACCGTCACAATCGACGCAATCGTCACGCATTTAACTTTGATCTATTCGTTTCAGCGTTATTATCCTGCCAGCATGCCCCCTGATGCTTTCATATTGGATGTTATACTCCAGAAGCAGATGTTCCACGGAAATATTCAACTTTCGGGTTAGAACATTCGGCTGTAGCTCCACATTCTGTAATTGTTCCAAAAGCTCTGTGGCTGTTCCTTTCCACTCTGTCTGTTCTTCAATTACTACCATAGCAATGGCTTCTAATAATGGATCAGACGGCTCTTTCCACAGTTCTGTTTCTGCTTTAATCAACTCCCATACACACAATTCCCGATTGAAATTTAATTCTAATCTCTGGTCTTGCTGATCCCGTCCTGCCAGTTCCAATATTGCCTTGTTTTCAGTACGTTTTTCCTTTAGCATGACAAATGCTCCATCAGCAGCTCCCAGCAATCCATTGGTACCTGATATCATATCGAAGCTGTCCGATGATTCCATCTTTCTTGTATGATGCACCACCAACAAGCAGATACCATATTCATCACTAAACCTTTTCAACTTTGTTACGATTTCATAATCGCTCGCATAACTGAACTTGTCTCCACCCACTTCTCTGACCTTTTGTAGCGTATCTATGATGATAAGTCTTGCATCCTTATGTTCTCTTACGAACTGATTCAGCTGTTCTTCCAATCCATCATTGAGACTCTTTGACTTAGTGGCAAAATAGAAATTATCTGTGCTTTCCATTCCAAACATCCTTGATAACCTCTTTTGAAGTCTTGCATAATCATCTTCCAGTGCCAGGTATAATACCGTGCCTTTCTTTGTTGGATAACCCCACATGGGAATGCCTTTGCTTACGTGGTACCCCAGCTGTGCCATAAAAAATGATTTTCCCACCTTTGGAGCTCCAACAAAAAGATACGTACCGTTATATATCAGACCATCTACAATGGGAATCTTTGGTGGATACACCGTGTCGTACATCTCTTCCATAGTAATGGTTTCCAAAACATCCTGCCCGGCATTTACCGGGTACTTTTCCACACTTTTAGTGGCTTGCAGATTGTTTTGCATCTCTAAATTTGTTATAATATTCGTAGTGTTTTTAACCAGTGGCTGCTCCCCCTCTGCGCCAACAGATGGATTTGGAACAGTCGCTTTTTCTTTTGCTGTCATTTCTGCTCTCCTTTCAGTCCATTCAATGTTTCAGCTATTAATTGAAGCGTGTACTGCATCTCATCACTGACTTCACTCTCCTGATTAATTCGCTGTAGTTCCTCATAAATCCATGCCATCTGATTTCTCAGTGCCTTATACACTCTTGGATTTCCCTGCACCACTACTTCCCGGTGCAAAAGTCTTCGAATGATATAATCCTGCTTTGTTAATCCCGACAGATTCACACAATCATCCAAAAGCTTTGCTTCTTCCTCGGATACTCGAAACGCTACTGTCTTGTGTCTCCAGCGTCCATTACTGTCCAGACTTCTTTCCA
>CAZUKR010000208.1:0-2381 GCA_964620885.1 uncultured Eubacterium sp. | reverse complement strand
AGATAAAGCAATGGGTAAGAGATGAACGTCTGACCTTTACAGCAGAATCACAGATAACGCTGGATTGTGAGAACTGTGGAGCACCTGTACTTACAGGAAAATTTTGTGATAAGTGTAGAGTGTCTTTGCAGAATGAATTGAGCGGGGCAATAAAGAGACCAGAGAAATTAGAGCCCAAGAAGCAAGCACGAGATCGTGACAGAATGAGATTTCTTACATAACTAAGGAGAACTGCCGTGGATTGTTGCGGCAGTTTTTGAGTTTTTGCAGGTATATGATATAAAAATAGAAATCTGCCATTGCAGAAGAAATCCGCTAAGGATGTATATCAGAGGGGATTCTTTGCGCTGAAAGGCTTTTCTATTACAGTAAGGTATGATATAATAAAAAAAATTGACTTCAAAAAGATGGACGGTGAGGCCGATGTTAAATGAAGAGCGTATTCGTATAATGACCAAAATGGCATCATACGAAGCAGGCGAAGGAAAAGAATATATACCAGTTAAGCAATATTACCGGAAGGATTATGTGGGTTATCAGATGATAAAGACCTTTATATCATCGACCATATCTTTTGGTATTTTATTTTTGTTTTGGGGTGTATATAGTATGAAAACCCTGACAGAAGAACTGGTGAAGATGGATTTAATTCAGTTTGGAATATCCATATTGATAATATATGTTGTTTTTGTTGTGGTATATCTATTGATTGCTTTTTTTGTATATAATCGTAAATACAGCAAAGCCACTGCCAGTGTGAAAAAATATCATGCAGATATTAAAAAGGTAATCAAACTTCAGGAACGGGAAGAAAAATTACAGCCGGCGGAGGATTGGGAATGACAAAGTTTTTAGAATTACGGGAAAAATTACGAAATCTTTATGGGAAATATGAAATATATTTGGTAACAGCATTAAAATTTATACTGGCGCTAACAGCATTCTGGCTGATTAACAGTAAGATGGGGTATATGGAACGGCTAGATAATCCAGCCGTTGTGCTGATTCTTGCATTACTGGGGGCATTCCTTCCTATTAATGCAAGTGTAATAATTGCAAGTGGATTGATTATTGCCCACTTGTCAGCACTGTCTCTTGAAGCCTGTCTTGTGGGAGTCTGCCTATTTGTGCTGATGTTTTTTATGTATTACAGATTTGCACCTAAAAATGGATACAGTACCATAATCACAGCAGTATTGTGTTCTTTTAAGCTGCCATATCCTGTACCGGTGGCAGTTGGACTGCTGCGGGAACCTTCATCCTATTTGTCTATGGTTTGTGGAATTATAACCTTTTACTATGTAAGAGGTGTACAGGAGAATATTGCGAACTTCACAGCGGTAGAAGAGACTGAAAAAAGTTCCAAGGTGACAATGGCTTTGAAAATATTGCTGGAGAATTACGAAATGTTTTTGGTAATTGCAGCGTTTGTTGTTACATCTCTTGTAGTATATGTAATACGCCGGATGTCCATAGAACATGCATGGAGAATTGCAGGGATAGCAGGAAGCGTAGTAGAGTCCGTAATTTTATTGGTAGGTTATGTACTGCTGGGAAAAGGAAAGGAACTGCCGTGGATTATAGGAGGAATTCTTTTATCTGTAGTGGTTCTCCTGATACTGGAGTTTTTCCTTTTTAATCTGGATTATTCCAGAATAGAGCAGGTACAGTTTGAAGATGATGAATATTACTATTATGTAAAAGCGGTACCAAAGGTATATCTTACAGAAAAAGATAAGAGAATAAAACAGATTACACCAAAGAAAAATGCATTCAGCAGAAAAGAGCTGGCGGAGGAACTGGACATAGATCAGGATTTGCTGGATTAATGTAAACAAAAATAACGAAGAAAGGGGATGAAAAAATGGTAGACAATTTATTTGCAGTATTAAATTCCTTTGCATCTAAATATCTGACATGGATGAAAAGTCCGCAGATTGGAAAAATAGATGTTGTGGAAATGCTTATCATTTCATTCCTTGTATATAATATTTTAGTATGGTTTAAGAAGACCCGGGCATGGAATCTGCTGAAAGGTATCATTGTAGTAGTGATATTTATTATGATGGCAGCCATGTTCCAGATGAATACGATTCTTTGGATTTCAGCAAAGACAATTAATGTAGTGGCAATAGGTGTTATCATTGTTTTTCAGCCGGAGCTGCGACGGGCGTTAGAACAACTGGGGCAGAGGAATTTTATTACCTCATTGTTTTCTTTTGATTCACAGAAGAATCAGGAGCGGTTCAGTGAACGTACTGTTAATGAGATTGTAAAAGCAACTTACGAAATGGCAAAGGTTAAAACAGGAGCATTGATTGTAATTGAACAGAACGTGGTATTGGGAGAATATGAGAGGACGGGAATCCATCTGGACTCCA
>CAZUKR010000207.1:0-2393 GCA_964620885.1 uncultured Eubacterium sp. | reverse complement strand
ACGATAACTCTTATTCTAACTATTATGACTTATACGATACGTTCTAACAGAAAATTAAAAACATAAAAATACCCCTTAAGTAGATTTTGGTTATATACCTTGTCTACTTAAGGGATATCGTATCAGTCTTTTGAATTAACCACCCGGCTTCTATATAATCTCGTCCTAACCTGGACAAGTCCTAAGGATTCCTCCCAACTACCATAAAAAATCTGCCATCTTACTTCCATACCAGCGTGTAAACACATCAAAATTTGTAAGATATGCAAGAAGATTGGAATCAAATTCTTTCTCTTTAAAATTATCCAAAAGTAAACTCTTAACATTGAATACTTCTTTAATATCTCCATATAAGAGAGAATTATTAAATGGAACATCTACCTTCCAAGTTTTATCCTGGCAGGTAACTTGTACAACTCCTTTTTGCCCTTCTAAGGCAGAATATCCTTTATTATCCGCATGCTTTGTTTCCTGATAGAAAAATGTAAAATCTTTCGGCGGCGCTTTATCATATCCTTTTATGCTGCAATCTCCCCTCTGCATGGCACTCCAATTCCAGCAACTGTTAAAATCCATTTCACCATCTAACGTATATTCTGTATTTTCTTCTATTTCCGTAAAATTAGGTACATCTGCCTCCCATTTCCCTGCCAATTCACTAACTGCCATTCTTAAACATTCTTTGATTTCTTCCGATTCATAATAATAGGCAGAGTCATAATACACCCAGTTATTTCTTTCTGTACTACCATTTTTCTGTGCTATTTCCTCTCCTTCTGTGAAACATGCAGCTACTGCATGTTTCACATTTGCTTTCTGAAATACTTCATAAATCTCGCTCAGTATCTGTAAATTATCCTCCCTATTGCATCCAGAGGTATGCCTGCTCTGCGCCTGATATACTCTCATATCCTTACATACGTCTTTTATTTTTGACACTACCTCTTCCTTATTCATTTTGCCGGAATAATAGTTGTTCATGATTTCCTGTACTTGATTTCTTACTTCTTTACCATTCTGATCAGAGAGGCAGCTACCAGGCATTCCTGTAATTTTAAAAAAATCATTATAATTTTCACATGTAACGGCAAGTTTACTTATACCTGACTTTTCATAACAATCTTCTGTCAGCTTTATCGTACCTTCCGGTAATTTCAAATTCTCATTCTTGATTTTACTTCGAAATGCCTCATTTTCTGCATCTGAGGCACCAACAATATAACTCTTTTCAGGATCAGCTACACAGACAACCATCGAACCTATTGACTCAAACATTTTCTTTCCCTCCTTTTAAAAAATAAGGATGACATCAATGAATTTACACTTGACGCCATCCTTAGCTATTGTATATATCGGATATTTCTATAAAATTGATTAGTCACCTATTTCATAATAATAAATGTAGAATGATTAAAAAAGTTATAGTATAATCATATATAAATTATTTAACTGTGCATGAGGAGATTATAAATGAATCAAAAGAGAATTGCAGGCGAAAAAGCGGCAGAATTTATTAAAGATGGGATGATAATAGGTTTAGGAACGGGTTCTACAGCAAAATATTTAATTAATAAAGTAGGCGATATGGTAAAAAACGGGTTAAAGATTTACGCAGTAGCAACATCGAAAGCTACAGAATTGCAAGCTCGTGAATTATGTATTCCTATATTAGATATTAATGAAGTGGAATCTATTGATATAGCTATTGATGGAGTGGATGAGATAGATAGAAATTTTAATGCTACGAAAGGCGGAGGTGGCGCACTATTTCGAGAAAAAATGGTTGCTGATTTGGCGAAAGAAGTTATTTGGATTATGGATGAAAGTAAGGTTGTTGATAATTTAGGGAAATTTCCACTTCCTATTGAAATTTTACCGTATGGATACAAAGTAATTTTTCAAAAGTTAAAAGAGTATGGCTTTAATCCAGTTATGCGTTTAAAAGAGGATGATTTGTTTGTTACTGATAATGGTAATTATATTGTAGATCTTCATCTTAATGTTCCAGTAAATATTGAAGCTGTAAAACAAAAACTCCACAATATTGTAGGAGTATTAGAAACAGGACAATTTCTTAAGATGTGTAATCGTATTATTGTAGGTACTAGCAGTGGTGCAAAAATAATTGATGTCTAAAACAGGCGAAAATAAAAAGCAAACTACAAAAAACACCCCTAGTAGAATCCGAATGAGGCTACAAGCCAAGATTCTATCAGGGGTATTTCTATTTGGAGCTATCAGGGGCAAAAATGTCTATTTCGACATCCCCCTTTTATGTTTTTAATTTTCTTCTATTTTCTGTTCTGCATCCAGTTCCCCTTTTACATCCAGATAAAACATTACACTAGTCTGTGTCATATAAGGTGTTACCCATAACATACCTATTCCACAGG
>CAZUKR010000206.1:0-2441 GCA_964620885.1 uncultured Eubacterium sp. | reverse complement strand
GCAATGGGGGCGTGTTAAAGACATCTCAGCTTTATGAGCTTCATCTGGATTATCGGAAAATACAGAGTTTGATAGAAGAGGGAGTTTTGGAACGAATCAAAAATGGATACTATGGAATGGGATTTTCCAGTCAGCCGGAAGAGGTAATGGTTGCAGAGTTATTTTCAGATGGTGTGTTGTGTATGGAAAGCGCACTTTTTTATCAGGGGTATATCAGCAACCGACCGGCCTGCTGGCATATTGCAGTAGATAAAAACACTTCAAAATCCCGATTTAAGATGAAGTACCCGTTGATACAGCCTTATTATGCAGAACCTGAGGTACTCCAGCTTGGTGTAGAAAAAGTATCTGTGGGAGATAAAGAAATGTGGATATACAATAAGGAGCGTATGATTTGTGATTGTCTCAAATTTGAAGAAAAGCTGGAACGCAGTATAATGCAGCAGGCACTTTTAATGTATTTGCGGGAGCCCCAGAAAGATATTCAGCGTCTGCTGGAATATGCAAGAGAACGAAAGGTTACACAGAAGGTGCAAAATAGAATTGGAGTGTGGCTGTAATGAAAAATACTGTAATTACAGTAGAGAGTCTGGAGAAAATCAGTCAGAAAGAGAAAATACCATTTGTAAATCTTCTGGTTCGGCAGGGGCGTCATTATGTCCTTGGTAAAATACTCAACAATGGATTAAAAGATGCATTATGGTTGAAAAAGAGGCTGGATACAGAGGAAACAGATGCAGGACTGGTATTTTTTCCTGCAAAAGGAACCAGAGAAGAATTGGAAAATAAGGTAATAAAATTATTTCAGGAAGAGAAAAAATCGGGGGTTTTTGTAGTTTTTTTGGAAAAAGAAAACCAAAATCTCCCTTTTTCTGTGGAAACAAAAAATCGTATTATGCTTCAAATTGTATTGGAGAAGTACCGGATCCCTTTTTTTATAGAAATCGAACCCAATAAAAATATTACAGTATATCCTGTTGAAGAAATATCGGAAGGTTTGTCTTATTATCGTTTCCCATTGGAAGAATACCTTGCTCAGGGATTCTATGAAATTTTGGACAAGCTGGAACTTTTAAATGATTTATCCTGGTATAAAGAAATATATAATATTCTCTTGGCAGAATCCGTAGAAGGAAGAAAAGTCAGAGACTGCTTTGTAAGGCATTTGAAAGAAAGGGAGATTCCATCTCTGGAAAAGCGTCTGAACACATTAAAAAGCTATGAAAATTACGGATATATGAAAAAGAAATGGAAAAATGAAAAAAAACGTCAGACGGGGGAATTTCCAGAGTGGAATGAGGTTATTGCTCTTCTTACTATATTTTTCTCTCCCATATTTGATGCAGTTATTAAAAATGAAATATTCTTTGAAGACTGGATGCCCCAATTGGGCAGGTACCTATAAAAATCCCGCAAGAATTACGCTTGCAATTGTTCCAATCAAAGTGGTAAACAGAGCACCAGCCAGTGTATAACGGGTTTTTTGTACCTTTGCAGTCATAAAATAAACACTCATAGTATAGAAAATAGTTTCTGTACAGCTCATCATAATAGAAGTAATAGTACCATAATAAGAATCCGGGCCATATTGTTTAAAAATATCCAGAACCAGACCTGTGGCAGCGGAGGAAGAAAACATCTTTACAATGGAAACAGGAACCAGGACTGCTGGAAAATGCAGGGGTTCTGTAATGTTGCCAAGAAGAGATGATAAAAAGTCCAAAAAACCAGAGGCACGTAAAATTCCAACTCCAATCATAAGCCCGATTAGGGTGGGCATAATACCGATGACAGTTTCAAAGCCGTCTTTGGCGCCTTTAATAAAATCATCATAAATATGGTTTTTGGTTAAAAGACCATATCCAACAATGGAAAATATCAATAGAGGTATAATGGCATCTGAAATAAAAAGAAGGAAATTCATCGGGAACGACCTCCTTTTTTATCTGGAAGAGCCAGCATTACTTTGGCAAAAATAATGCCTGCAAGAGTAGAGATTAACGTAGCAACAATAGCAGCTCCCACAATGCGGGTGGGATTTGCAGAACCATACTGACTGCGGTAAGCAATCATATTAACCGGAATCAACTGCAGAGAAGAAATATTGATAATAAGAAAGGTACACATATCCTTGCTTGCAGTTTTACTATGGTGATTCAGGTCACCCAATTGCTCCATAGCTTTTAATCCGGCAGGAGTGGCAGCCCATCCCAGTCCAAAAATATTGGCAATCATATTGGTGGAAATATACTCATTTGCCTTGTGCCCTTTTGGAACATTGGGAAACATATAGCGTAGGAACGGATCCAGTTTTTTTGCAGCACCGGAAATAATACCCGAAGTTTCCGCAATTCTCATAAGCCCTACCCAGAAAGACATGACGCCGACCATAGTAATACATAAAGTTACTGCTTCTCTGGCAGAATCCAAAGCCGCATCTG
>CAZUKR010000205.1:0-2447 GCA_964620885.1 uncultured Eubacterium sp. | reverse complement strand
ATAGGATACCAGGGGCAAAAGCTCATACTTTTTATGCTTGCATGAAAAAGCATGAGTTTAGGACCCGCAAAACATGAGAAATCAGACCGAATAGGGTGGATTTCTCATGTTTTTAGAAGTGCGAAGCAATTCGTAGGTATCCTGTGGTCAATATACCTTTTGACCCTGGTATAGCAAAGAACTGCCTCAGAACCTATCGGTTCTGAAGCAGTTCTCTTCTTCGAATAATAATCTTTTCCCTTACCTTTTCTTCCAAAAATAGTTTCCTTGAAATAAAGTTCCAAACTGCAACTATCATTGCAGAAAACAGCTTTGCAAACATATAATGTAATGCCATCTGTTCTACCAGGGTTTTCATCAATATGGAATTCAATAACAATCCACATGCACTTAATAATAAAAATATTGTAAACTGTCCTGCCTTGCTATGCTCTTCACTGCACTCAAATACATATTTTGTGCTGTACACATAATTAAATGTGGTTGCCACACAAAATGACAACATGGAAGATAATAAATAATGCATATGCAGGGATTCGGTAAATACAAACAGCAAACCATAATCAATTAGGAATGCCACCACGCCTACCGCGCTGAATTTACAAATTTGTTTTAAAATCTTTTTCATAATATCCTCTCTCATCTAAACTGTATCTCTTGAAAAGCCGGTGTTTCCCCTCACCAGCTTTTCCATTCTATCTCATTTCTTTTTATTTTGCAAATATTTACTCTACAGTTACAGATTTTGCCAGGTTTCTTGGCTTATCCACATCGCATCCCTTCCCTACTGCTACATAGTAACTAAACAGCTGTAATGGGATAATGGCAAGTGAATTTGTAAAATATTTATTGGTTTGCGGAATATAGATCACATAATCCGCTACTTGTTCTATCTCCGTATGTCCGGTATTGGCAACAGTCAGTACAAATGCCCCTCTGGACTTTAACTCTACGATATTGCTGATTGACTTACGATACAGTTCTTCCTGTGTTACAACGGCTGCAACCAGCGTTCCTTCTTCAATCAAAGAAATGGTTCCATGCTTTAACTCTCCTGCTGCATAAGCTTCCGAATGGATATAAGAAATCTCTTTCAATTTCAAAGAACCTTCCATGGAAATTGCATAATCAATGCCTCTGCCTACGAAGAATACATCCTTAGCGGCAATATAACGGTTGGCAAAATGCTGGATTCTTTCCTTGTTGCTTAGCAACATTTCAATCTGATTCGGAAGTTTCTGGATATCCTTCAGCATATTTTCTATTTCCCCATCGGTAACTGTACCCCGCACCTGGGCAAATTTCATTGCCAACAGATATTCTGCTACCAGCTGTGCACTGTATGCCTTTGTGGTGGCTACTGCAATTTCCGGTCCGGCCCAGGTATACATTACACTGTCCGCTTCTCTTGCAATAGAACTTCCCACTACATTTACAATACCAAGGGTCTTTACCCCTCTGTCTTTTGCTTCCCGCAAAGCTGCAAGGGAATCTGCTGTTTCACCGGACTGGCTGATAATAATAACCAGCGCTCCCTCTTCCAGAATTGGATTCCGATAACGGAATTCAGATGCAACATCCACTTCAACCGGGATTCTTGCCATATCTTCTATGATATATTTCGCTGTTACACCTGTGTGATATGCAGAACCACAGGCCACAATATGAATTCTTTTAATGGCCCGGATTTCCTCATCGCTCATCCCCAGCTCTTCAATTACAATCTTTCCCTCTTTGATTCTTGGGTTTATGGTTTCCCGTACTGTTTTAGGCTGTTCATACATTTCTTTTAACATGAAATGTTCATAACCGCCTTTTTCTGCAGCATCAATATCCCAATCAATGATAGAGGCTTCTTTGCTGATTTCTTCTCCATCTACATTAAAAAATGTAATGGTATCTTCTGTAAGCAATGCAAGTTCTTCATTCTGGATAAAGAATACTTCTCTGGTATATTTCAACACTGCCGGTACATCAGAAGCAATATAATTGCCGTCTTTTCCTTTTCCAACAATTAAAGGGCTGTCTTTTCTTACCGCATATACCTTGCCCGGATGATCTTTGAACATAATTCCCAGGGCATAGGATCCTTCTACTCTGTGCATAATCTTCGTAATGGTTTCAATGGGATTCCCGGTATAATAGTAATCCAAAAGGTGTGCCAGCACTTCTGTATCTGTTTGTGAAACGAAGCGGTACCCTTTTTGCAGCAGGCGTTCTTTCAGTTTCACATAGTTTTCTATAATACCATTGTGTACCACTGCAATGGTCTGTTCTTCGTTACAGTGTGGGTGGGCATTGAAATCAGAAGGTGCTCCATGGGTCGCCCATCTGGTATGACCAATTCCTGTCATTCCCGGCATTGTTGCTCCATCATGAGTCAGTTCACTTAACACTTTCAGCCTTCCTGTTGATTTCTTTACATGAATATTCTCTCCATCAAACAC
>CAZUKR010000204.1:0-2448 GCA_964620885.1 uncultured Eubacterium sp. | reverse complement strand
GGGTATTTTCCCGTTCATTCCCCCAGTGTACATATACAATCACATAATCACAGGACTTTTTGGCTTTTGTAATAGCTTCACAGAGTATTCCGCTGTCATAAGTACACAGCATTCCCGGTTGCTGATTTTCCACATTCCAGCTTACTTCCGGTATCACTCTGGATGCTGCAAGAACTCCAAAGGTTCTCCCTTCCAGTTCCGCCGTATATGGTTCTGCTGCACGCCCCTTTGTTTCTCCCGCTCCAACATAACCAATCCCGGCATCATCCAGCGTCTGAAACGTATCAGACAACGCTTCCTTCCCATAGTCCAGAGCATGATTATTTGCCACTGTAATTACATCTATTCCCATTTCCTGAAATATCTTTACATAGGATGGATCTACTCGAAAGGTAAACTGCTTGTCCTGCGCCTGGCTTCCTCTGGTGGAAAATGGAAACTCTTCATTTATCATGGTAATATCCGCCTTTTGCATCTCATCCGCCAGTTCTTCCGATAAAATGCCGCCAATACCACCGCTTTCATAGTTGTTCAGCACATAAGAACTAAATAAAATATCACCGGAAAATACCAGTGTTACTTCCTCTTGTGTTTCTTCCTGGGGCAACTCTTCCTGCGGTTTTTCTACTTCTTTGGTATCTATGTGTTTCTTCGGTATTTCTTCTTTTGCACTTTGTGTATCCGCCTGATTCTGAATATCTCTTTCCTTTTCTTCTGTTCCATCCAATACCCAGAATAGTAAACCTGCACCAACCAAAATCAGCACCACCAGCGATACCAGTATGGCTTTTCTATTCTTCTTCATCTTATCTCCTCCGGTGACTTTTCGTACATTATACCATTGATTTTTGTACCAATCAATGATACAATGTAGAACGAACTTTAACAAAAGGGAGGGTTTCATTTGGCAACATGGCAAATTGTACTACTGGTAATTACAGCTATTATGCTGGTGGCAGTTATTGCACTTTACTTTGTAGGTAAAAGAGCTCAGAAAAAGAAAGATGAACAGGATGCACAGATTTCTGCGTCAGCGCAGACAATATCCATGCTGATTATCGATAAGAAAAAAATGCGTCTAAAGGATTCGGGACTTCCTGCTGCGGTTGTGGCACAAACACCAAAACTGCTGAGACGTTCTAAAATGCCTATCGTTAAGGCAAAGGTAGGACCTAAAGTAACAACTTTAATCTGCGATGCTGATATTTATGACAGCATTCCAACTAAAAAAGAAGTGAAAGCTGTAGTTAGCGGTCTTTATATCACAGGCGTAAAAGGACTTCGTGGTTCTAATGAACCAGCTCCCAAGAAAAAGAAGTTCTGGGCTCGGTTTAAAAAAGAAGAAAAATAATCCCAAGAGGAGCTGTTATAAAACAACTGAGTAATTAGTTATTTTATAACAGCTCCTTTTCCATATAGTAGGAAAGACCTTTATAGGAATAAGGTGCCAAATGATACCTACGGATTGCTTTGCACTCCTAATTACATGAGAAAGCTGCCCTGTTCGGGCGGCTTTCCCATGTATTGCGGGTCCTAAGGTCATGCTTTTTCATGCAGGCATGAAAAGCATAATCTTTGGACCCTGGTATCATTTTAGGGTAAGTAAACCTTGTTACACTAAAGTCTGTGATTTCCTCACTAACTTTTAATCATATTGAAGCATTTTATCCATATTATCATGAAGATGATCCAGATATTCCTTTACATCCTCTTTCAGCTCATCGTTTCTTAAAGCAAATTCAATATTCGCCTGTAAAAATCCAATCTTACTTCCAACATCATAGCGATGACCTTTGAAATCATAGGCATACATCGCCTGCTCTTTTGCCAAGCGCTTTAACGCGTCTGTCAATTGAATCTCGCCGCCCTTTCCTGCATCCTGTGTTTCCAGAAATGAGAAAATTTCAGGTGTAATAATATAGCGTCCTAAAACTGCAACATTGGATGGTGCTTCCTCCAGAGCTGGTTTTTCCACCATATCCTGCACTTTATATACTCGGTCATCTACCTGCTTTCCAGCTATGATTCCATATTTATTTACCACTTCATGAGGTACTGTCTGAACGCCCAGTATCGACGTCTGATATTCCTCAAACACATCCATCATCTGTCCCAGACAAGGCTGCTGTGAAATAACCACATCATCTCCCAATAGTACTGCAAAAGGCTCGTCCCCAATAAAATGCTGTGCTGCCAAAATAGCATGTCCCAATCCTCTTGGCTCTTTCTGACGGATATAATGGATATTTGCCATTTCGGAAATTTCCTTTACCATATCCAGCATTTCCTGTTTATCGCCCTTTTCCAGCTCCAGTTCCAGTTCAATAGAACGGTCAAAATGATCTTCAATGGAACGCTTGTTACGTCCGGTTACAATAATAATGTCCTGAATACCCGCCGCAACTGCTTCTTCAATAATATACTGAATGGTTGGTGTGTCCACGATGG
>CAZUKR010000203.1:0-2489 GCA_964620885.1 uncultured Eubacterium sp. | reverse complement strand
AGATATGAAAATTTTTTACTATACATGGTTTGAAAATTCAGAACAGGATATGATGGAAGCTTTGACACGTCTTGGGTATAATGTGGTAAAGTGCCATATTCCTTTGAAAAATTATGAAGAAGACCAGGAGTTTACAGCAAATCTGGAACGTATTTTTCTAGAACAGGGATGTGATGTATTCCTGTCCTTTGATTTTTTTCCGATTATAGCAAAGTCAGCCCATCGTTTAAAGAAAAGATATGTTTCCTGGGTATATGATACACCTCATCTCACCTTGTTTTCACCGGCAGTCAAAAGTGAATATACTAGTCTTTTTGTTTTTGACAGGATACAGTATAATCAAGTGAGGGAGATAAAAGAATCCAATATATATCACTTGCCGCTGGCAGTAAACACGTTTCGCCTTAATGGACAATTGGGAGAATTTCAGGGAGAAGCACAGTATTGCCAGGACATCAGCTTTGTAGGAAGCCTTTATGAAAATAATTTATATAGCCAGATACAATACTTGCCGGATTATCTGAAGGGATATGTGGATGGAATAGCAGAGGCTCAGCAGAAAATTTATGGCTATAATCTGATAGATGAAGTAATAACAGATAGAATAATAGAGCAATTCCAAAAATATGTATCTATGAATCTGGAGTCGTCCTATCTTGTTACGGTAAAACAATTATATGTAGATATGATAAACGCAGAGATTACAGCCAGAGAGAGAAGAAACCTAATGACGGCATTAGCTCAGCAAAATAAGTTTACCTTATATACTGGCTCTGATGCCGCCTTGATTCCGGGAGCTATAGAGGGAGGGACTATTTCCTATGACCAGGAAATGCCACAAGTGTTCCGAAATTCAAAAATAAATTTAAATGTGACTCTTCGTTCCATCACCAGTGGAATTCCCTTAAGAGCATTGGATATTATGGGTGCCGGCGGATTTTTGTTATCTAATTATCAGCCTGAACTGGCAGAAAATTTTATAGATGGGCAGGAAGTGGTTCTGTTTGAAAGCAGGGGGGATATGCTGGCAAAGGCGGCATACTATCTGCAGCATGAGGAAGAGAGAAAAGAAATTGCGTACCGGGGATGGAAGAAGATACAGGAAAGATTTTCTTATGAGGTACAATTGAAAAGAATTTTTGAAATTCTGGATGAGGGAAAAGGAAGATAAATGAATAAAAAAATAAATGAATTAGAAGAGAAAATTTTGCTTTTGGAACAGGAATTGGGAAAAATGCAGGAGGAAAATTTATCTTATAAAAAGGAACAAAATGCTGTCAATAATACCGTAAACGATATATATAGTGTAAGTAATGAATTGGTTATGTATGTTTCAAAACTAATTGGAGATGTGGCAGCACTGAAGGAAAAGCAGGGGTTTACGGAAGCACGATGTAATAATTTGAAATATGAATTGCTGGATCCGCTATTTAAAAGAGAGGATTACTATTTTCCAATTATTTGCAGCGCGGAAGAGACTATTGAAGAGATTATAAAAAATAAAAAGTCTATGGCTCGTTTTGGAGATGGAGAATTTGCCGCTATTGCCAAGATAACAAGACCTAAGTTTCAAAGGGTGGATGACAAGTTGGCCATAAAATTAGAAGAAGTATTGCATACACATCACCCACACATGATAATTGCGATTGCAAATAATTATGGGTCATTAGATGAATATAATGAATATGATGCAGATGGAATACGTTTTTATATGGCGAGGGACAATACCAGAAGACAACATTTGGCACTTCTGGAGCATGATAGAACTTATTACGATGCCTATGTATCCAGACCATATGTAATGTACAAGGATAATATGACAGATGCACCGAAAAGAAGGTTTAAGCATTTAAAGAAAATCTGGAATGAACGCAATATAATTGTGGTGGAGGGGGCTCAGACTAGAATGGGAGTGGGAAATAATCTGCTGGATAATGCCAAGAAAGTGAGGCGTATTCTGGCACCGGCAATAAATTCTTTTGACCGATATGATGAAATTCTACATGCGGCATTGGAGGTAGGAGAACAAGATACATTGTTTTTGATTGCCATGGGTCCGGGGGCAGGTGTGCTTGCCTATGATTTGACTGTGGCGGGATATCAGGCATTGGATGTAGGACATATTGATTTGGAGTATGAATGGTTTTTAGCAGGAAAAGGGCAAAGGACACCCGTTCTCAATAAATATAATCATGAATATAAAAATGGTGATATGGTAGGGAATATTGCAGATTCAAAGTATGATAGTGAAATTATCGTGGATTTATCTTAAGTCAATTAGACGGCAGGGAGGCGAGGCAGATGAGCATGTTGGAAATACGGGAAGTTTCAATTATTACACGGGCATATAATGTGGAAAATTATATTAAGGAGTGTGCAGAAAGTGTATTAAATCAGACATTTGACGATTTTGAATGGCTTGTTTTGGAAAATGGATCAACAGATGGTACGGGGAAAATACTGGAAAAGTACTCCGGGAAAGATAATAG
>CAZUKR010000202.1:0-2540 GCA_964620885.1 uncultured Eubacterium sp. | reverse complement strand
GTCTTGGCATAATGAGAGCCATATTATAATAGTGGATAATGGATCGGAAGATGGGTTGGCAGAATGGCTAAAAGGAACGGCATATGATTATATCGTCTTTGACGAAGGTATTCAGGGGTTTGCTAAAGTCATGAATTCTGTATTACAGAATTTTGAAACAAATGAAACAGTGATTTTTACACAGGCAAGATACTGTTTGGAAGAAAATGGTTCACAAAACATTATTAGTATATTAAAAGATAATAATAACATCGGATTATTGGGCTGTGCATTAAGCCGAAACCAGTGTCAGCAGGATGATTCGTTGAATAAGGAACAGGAAATATCCTATGTGCTTAGTGTTATGGAAAATGTTTGTGCAATAAATAGGAAAACATATGAAAAAGCAGGAAGTTTTGATGAGGAAATAGCGCTGCCCCGAAATGTCATCTTGGATTATTCCCTAAGACTCTTAAAGCTGGGATATCGGAATGCAGTTTCTTTAAATACAAAAACTTATGATTTATATGGAGAGGATGAAATAGAGTATAATAAATTACTCTGGGAGTCAGATAGAACTATACTTAAGAAGAAATGGAAGATGAATTATTTTAACACTTGTTTCAATGATAGTTTAGTAAATTTAATAGATAAAAAAGAGGAAGAAGAATTTAAAGTATTAGAGATTGGATGTGATTTAGGAGCAACACTATTAGAAATAGAAAGCCGTTTTCCAAATAGTGAAACATTTGGTCTTGAAATTAATGATAAGGCAGTAGAAATAGCAAGTTGTTTGACAGATGTAAAGGTTGGTAATATAGAAGAATATAATATCCCCTTTGATGAAAAGTTTGATTTTATACTTTTTGGTGATGTTCTGGAACATTTGCGAAATCCCCAAGAGGTAGTAAACTATTGTAGAACAAAATTAAAATCAGGTGGGTGTATTATAGCCAGTATACCTAATATTATGCATATTTCAGTAATGGAACAACTGATAAATGGAAGGTTTCCATATCAGGATACAGGTTTATTGGATAGAACACATATACACTTTTTTACCTATTATGAAATAATGGCGATGTTTCAGGAAGCAGGATATGAGGTGGACAATATATTGTTAGCTTCGGTAGAGGTAACAGAAGAACAGGAAACACTGAAGCATGGCTTATTAGCACTGTCAAGGGTAGGTGCAACAGAAAGTTTTATGTATGACACATTTCAATACATAGTACGTGCGAGAAAGAAGCAGGAAGATTAGTATGGGACGCGTTATCATTTATAATGGAAGTGTAGATACGTTAGATGTTTTTGCGAAAGAATTACAGAAAGGGTTTCAGGAAAATGGATGGGAATGTCTTTCTTTTTCAGAAAAGCATCTCCAGGAAAGCCTGCAAAGGCTTTCTGTTTTTATACAGGAACCCGTAGATGCGTTTGTTACATTTAACAATTACGGTTTGTTTTTGGAATTGGTAAAGGGGGAGATTATTTGGGAGGCACTAGGCATACCGTGTATTGATTTATTGGTAGACCATCCTGTACATTATAAGCCATTACTTGAAAAAGCTCCTAAAAACACAACTATTTTGTGTGTTGATAGAAATCATACTGATTATGTGAAAAGATTTTATCCCAATATACAGAAAGTAATGTTTATGCCCCATGGGGGAACTGTGGAGGCTGGGCATAGTCCTGCTTGGGAAGAGCGCTTAATTGATGTGATATATGCAGGGGGGATTTTCTTGGATGTTGCGGATTATTTATCAAGCGTATCCTTAGATTCTTCTGGTTTAGATGCGGTGACTTTTGGAGAGGAATTATTGGAGAGAATGATAGGAGAACCGGATATTCCATATGAAATAGCATTAGAGGAACATTTGAGATTATATGTGAACCATATCAGTGACAATGAGCTGAATAATTATCTGCGCTATTTTCGGTTTTTAGAGCATTATGCGGTTTCCCATTATCGGGAGAAAGCTATTAAGATACTTGCGGACAGTGGAATACATGTTACGGTATATGGGAATGGCTGGGATAAGAGAGAAATTATTAACAATCCCAATGTTCATTTTGGGGGTGTGGTATCTCCGGAGCAAATTCTTTGTGAAATGAAAAAGAGTAAGGTTGTTCTGAATTCAATGCCGGGCTTCAAGGCGGGATCCCATGAAAGGATTTTTAATGGGATGCTGGCTGGGGCAGTGGTTTTGACTGATACATCCGGTTATATTGAAGAAACTTTTGAAAAAAATGAGCTTATAGCATATAACTTAAAGAAGCAGGAAAACATTGCAAAGCAGGTAAAGGATCTTCTTGCGAATTCTGATAAAAGTAAAGAAATGATTCAAGCCGGCAGGGAAAAGGCGTTGACTAACCGGTGGCAGGATCGGGCCACATATATAATACAAGATGTAATTGATTAGAATACAGAAAGGCTTTTGCCATAGGGTTACCTATTGGGCAAAAGCCTTATTAACAATATCGATCCATCATCATACCCGAATAAAGAGAGGTAAGATATGGAGGAACAAAAGTTTTTGTGGGATTCTTATAAACAACAA
>CAZUKR010000201.1:0-2561 GCA_964620885.1 uncultured Eubacterium sp. | reverse complement strand
AATTGTGCTGCATTCGCCGCGTTCAGCGCAGTGCTTTCTGGTATAACTACTGGTGATTCTGTCTGTTTATCTTCCGTCAATGCTTTGGAAGCCAGAACCTGATTTCCAAAAATCAGTCCTGTACCCCCAAGTAAAATCAGTGATGCACTTAAAATAACTGCTTTTCCGTTTTTCATTTTGTTTCCTCCTTGTTTTTTTGGGTTATTGTTGTTTCAACAAGGCTATCATACCCCGGGCTTATTTCAGAATTATCATAAAGATATTATCATGTTGTAAAATATATTTTTATCTGCGTTCCAATTTTTGGCTCTGAAAAAATCATAAGTTTTGCATTGTGCAGGTCGCAAATTTGCCTGCATATCGAAAGTCCTAAACCTGCACCCCCATGTCTGCGTGTCCGCGCCTTGTCAATCCGATAGAATGGCTCGAATATCTTTTTCAGCTCCTGAGGCGGCATTCCGGGACCATTATCCTCAATCGTTACACAAGTACGGTTGTCCTCGTATTCTGAATACACCCTGATTTTACCCTTTTGGTCTAACACTCTTATTGCATTTTCAAAAAAATTCTGGAACAATGATTCCAGTAAATCAGGGTCGCCCATAATATCGTCCACCTTCATATCTACTTCAAAATCAATGCTTTTTTCTTCACATATCTTCCGAAGCGTATTCTGTGCCCTCTCAACAATATCACTTAGATGAACCGGCTTCATTTCAATCAAATCCTTCTTCATTGAGGATAACTCCATAAGCTTAGCAGAAAGATTTTGAAGCCGTAAACTTTGAGTAATAATATAGTCAATTGCACTGAGGCGCTCTTCGGGTTGGATGTGGGCGTTCTTCAGAAGTTCCCCATAGCCTAAAACAGCCGCAACAGGCGTTCTCATTTCATGTGATAGATTATCAATAAATCTTTGCTTCTGATCTGTTATTTGAGAAAGCTCTTCGATGTGCATTTCTATATTTTCGACCATACTATTAAAAACACCCGAAAATTCTCCAATTTCATCGTGGCTCTTTATTACGGCACGCTCTTTATAATTCCCCTTTGCGATTTCTTTCGCAGTCTTGTTCAGCATACGAATGGGGCGTGTTAACTTAAGCAGCATAAATATTAAAATTACAGCCAGAGCGATTGAGACAGCTGTACCGGTTTTTATTGCGTAGTCCGCAATATCCTGCCGGTATTTTACAAGGTTTTCTTCCGACTTGATGTACATAAATACCAGGTCGGTTTCAGGAACATCTAAATGGCTTGCAAGGAGTAAATACGGCTGGTCTTCAATATTGCGAAACTGTATATATTTTTCCCCGGGTGCAAACTGAATATCAGACAGCTTTGACAAATCACCGGGAAAACTTGTATAGACGGGCACATTATTTTGGTATAGTGCGATATAAATATTCTGATTTACATAATACTGTGCATAGGGCGCAATATACTGCTGAATATTATTTACATTCAGATTTGTATAATACTTTGATATAGATAAAATGCGCTGGGACACAGATTTCTTTATAATAGAGTATTCACTATCCGCCGTGGCAATCTCATTTGCTTTGCTCATATCGTAGCTTTTCTGAACAATCATGTAAGCTGTAACATCAAAACCAATTAAGAAGCACACAATTAGACATAGAAATGCCTTTTGCCAAAATTTCAGGTGTAATTTCATCCATGAACCTCCAAACGGTAACCAACCTTAAAAACCGTTTTAATTTTATCCTCAAGTTGAAGTTTGCTGCGCAGTTTCTGGATATGCACATCAACGGTCCTTGTTTCTCCAACATAGTCAAATCCCCAGACCAATTCTAAAAGCTTCTCCCTTGAAAGAGCAATGTTTTTATTCCTGATAAGGACATCTAAAAGATTAAATTCCTTTGCGGTCAGTTCTATCTGCTCTTCATTTAGATAGACGGTATGCTCTTCAAGGCGCACCTCCAAATTATCAATTTTGAAAATATTTTCACTCTTTTTACACCGTTTTAAAACGGTATCAATTCTCGTAAGCACCTCAATTGTGGCAAAGGGCTTCACAATATAGTCATCTGCACCTAACTGCAGTCCGGTAATTTTATCATCAATATTTTCTTTTGCTGTTAGAAAAATAACCGGAATATCCAGTGGTTTAATTTTCTTCATAAGCTCAAAACCGTCTTGTCCCGGAAGCATAACATCCAAAAGGATAAGATCAGGTCTGTTCTTTTTAACAAGATCCATTGCATCATTTCCATCTCCACAGCAAAAAGCAGTATGCCCGACTAACTTTAAGTTTATGGCCAGCAAATTTGAAATTGCCGGCTCGTCTTCTATCACCATTATGGCTGCCATACTATAACGTCCCCTTTCCTTTTTCTGGAGTGCTCTGCACTACATAATTGCTGGTTTTATTATATCATTGCCATAAAGTAAAGTTGTCATGGAGTTGTAAAATTCATATGATTTTAGCTGTTGTACCACTTAACATAGAAGGTTGTTCACTCAATATTCTTGACTCTTGTCAATGTAAATGATAATATGAGAGCAAGCACTTGCATGGAGGATTGTTATGGATGAAA
>CAZUKR010000200.1:0-2583 GCA_964620885.1 uncultured Eubacterium sp. | reverse complement strand
GGCAAGGGTTATCCAAATATAGAGTCCCTCAAAAGTATATCCAAACTTTTCTCGGTTTCCATTGATGATTTATTGTCAGGAGAAGAACTTATTTCTCTTGCGGCATCTGAAAACCGTTCTAATATAGGAAAAATATTAAGCTTGATATATGGGATAGTAGATATAATGGCAATTGCGTTTATATTTCTTCCTTTTTATGGACAGCCCGACGGTGGGGGTGTTCGTTCTGTAAATTTATTTGCATATACAGATGTTTCTGTTATAACACGTATGATATATTTGGGAATATTAACCTTGATATTTGTATCGGGAATTTCAGAGCTAATAATACAGTTTTTTGAGAATAAGAAAGTTTCAAACATAGTAAGAACCTGTTCTATTGTTCTACATGCTTTAGCAATACTTTTTTTTGCTCTTACCCGGCAACCTTATGTAACATCATTTCTTTTTATGTTCTTTATTATAAAGATTGTACTTATGATAAAAACAGGCCTCAACACTTAAAAGTAGTGAGCTATAAGGAAACATTGCAAAAAAGGAAAAATGCTATCCGTTTATATATTCTCTTGGTGAAGTATGATAATACTCTCGAAATGCTTTATAGAAATTACTGCTGTTACTGTACCCCAGCATCAAAGCAATTTCGTTAATCGGCAAGTTAGTACCCTTTAAGAGAATTATGGCTCGCTCCATACGCTGTTCCATCAGAATTTCTGAATATGACTTGCCCATTTCTTTGTGTAGTAAGGTCGAAATATAGTTTGGATGATAAGAAAAGTGGTTAGCAATACCTTTGAGTGTCACCGTGTCAAAGTGCTCGCCCATATATTGCACAATCCTGTCAGATACTTTTTCTGAAAAGGGTTCTTGGTTTGCAAATGTATATTGACGTGCAATCTGCATAAGGAAAGCCAGAACCAACGGTTTCAAAACCTCCTGCGTATCCTCTTTCTTGTCTGCATACTCAATAACCATTATTTCCAGCAGAGTACGGATATTGCAATTATCCTCAATCTTGAAGTGAATAAATTCTTCTGAAAAACAGTTTGTAGTTGGATCAAGGAAAAAATGAAAGAGCTTTGAATTAGCTGACAGCATAGGTAAAAAAGCCCGAAAAAAAGTTTCTTTCTGAATCAATACACCAATAATTATTGTTTCCTCATTGTCATGGCTGCAAAGTGCATGTCCTGCAAAGGGTTGTCCTGCATATAATTCTCCCTCACAAATGACAATCTGGTTTTCATATTTATAGCTGCTGGAATGACTTTGCCCCTTATAAGTATAATTAAAGTAGAAAAAATCATGGCGGTGGAATAGTTCATGTACACCGTTGCTGTTATGAACACATATTAGAATTTCATCATCTGGATTACCCGGCCAATAATGTATTTTTTCATTTTGTCCACCCACAGGAAGGTCATGGTAAGTCCAGTCTAGCTCTAAAAATTCTTCCAGCAGTTTTTGAATTGCAGATTCCAATATCTTACTCGCCATATAATGTCTCCTTTTCTATATTTAACGCACTTCCGAACAAGTAGGTTACCTTTATCGGAAAAGTACGTTTTTCTCTATTTTTCCTCAATACTTTATTCATGATGATTATTATACTAGGCAATATGAGAAAAAGCCACATATTTAATTAAGATTTAGCGCTGATTTTCACTTCTAGTTTTTATATACTATGCGTTGCACATTGAATAATTTAGGAGGACAAAATGAAATCAAAAACTTATAATGGTGAAAATACCGTTTTTTATCAAAAATTATTTTCACTTGTGATTCCAATTGCATTTCAACAATTTATGCTTGCAGCAGTAAGTGCTTCCGACGCAATTATGCTTGGGTTTGTTGATCAAAACTCACTTTCTGCTGTTTCATTAGCCAGTCAGGTCACCTTTGTATTCAATCTTTTATGGGTGGTCTAACGGTGGGAACCAGTATTTTAGCAGCACAGTACTATGGGAAAGGCGATAAGAATTCAATTGAAAAAATCTTTGGCTATGTCACCAAAGTTTCTTTTTTAATATCGTCGGTTTTCTTTTTAGCAACTCTTTTGGCTCCGGAGGCCATAATGCAAATTTTTACGCCTGAACAACAGCTTATCTCCAGTGGGGTTAAATATCTACGTTTTGTATCTATATCCTATTTATTTACTGGAATCTCACAAATCTATCTTTGTGTCATGAAAAACACAGGATTTGCTGTAAAAAGTATGATTGTCGGTTCTTCTTCCGTCGTGCTTAATCTAATCCTAAATGCAATGCTTATTTTCGGCCTTTGGTTTGCACCCGAAATGGGGATTGCAGGTGCTGCCATTGCGACCTCCATTTCTAAGTTTATTGAAATGATTTGGGCTTATCTGGAGTCCCTGCGAGAAAACCGAGCCAGGTTCCGCATAAAATATTTTATTTCAATAGATAAACTTCTCGTGAAAGACTATTGGAAGTACACAATGCCTATGCTGGGAGATTATTTGGTGTGGGGGGTTGGTTTTTCCCTGCATTCAGTTATTATGGGGCACTTAGGGAGTGATGCAGTAGCTGCGAATTCTATTGCAAACATTGTAAAAAATTTAATTGTCAG
>CAZUKR010000199.1:0-2602 GCA_964620885.1 uncultured Eubacterium sp. | reverse complement strand
ACGGAACGGAAGATATGTTTCAGCTTTATTTTGAACTAGCTAAAAAAGCAGCTGCGACCGGGGCAGATTTGGAGCCGATATTCCAGAAGATATCCGAAATTATGGAGTATATCCGAAGCAGTAATATGTACAAAGAGTCTGTGATGGATAAACGGTTTGCGGATTATAGGAACTATGATTTCTATCAGGTAGAGTTTGAAGAAACAGAAATCTGGGCGGGGGAAGAAGAGTCAGAGAATGAGCAGGAAGAGCGCGGAGATTATCTGACAAAGATTTTAAAATATACCAGATATGAGGAAGAAAAAGGAAAAGAATTCCGGGAACGTCTCGAAGAATATAAGAATCTTCCTGATATATTATCTACTTCTGACGATGTACGGAAACTGCGCCGCCAGATTACACTTGGGTATTATGAAATATATGAGCTGGCATTCTGGCGTTCTGTAGAAGAAAATCGGATACCTTCATCTATAAAGATGTTTTTAAATTTTGGTTTTATGGATGAAAGACTTGCAGGAGAAGACAATGCAAGCAGTCTTTATGACTTGACAGAGGAATTGTATAATTGTAAGGCCGATAATGTGTTTACCATGTATGAGTGGCTGCTGAGCATCTTAAGAGGAGAGAACGAGCCTTGCAGAAATGAGTTTGATCTAGATTATACGGCATATCTGCATGAACAGAAAAAGACAGCTAAGATTACAGCAGAGCAGCAGAAAAAATTAGCTGAAGATCAGCAGGAAAAAGTAAAATATGAAATGCACAATATGTTCTTGTCTACGAACCGTGCTACATATGGAAAAATATCTACGTTTTGTCCGGTTTTATGTGAACATGATATTATTAATTCAGTGGAAAATATGCTGGTAACTGCAACAAAGATAAATGAAGCAATTGATTCGATACGTCAAGTTGATTTTTCGTTGTTTTATAGAGAAATTGCATTTTCCAATCCTGAAAAGGATATTAATCGTGAGATGATACAGGCAGAAGTTCTGCCTAATGTGATACTGATGCCAAATGCAGGAAGCAGGGCAATGATGTGGCAGGAAACTGCAGGAATTAAAAAGGATACACCGGCAAGATTTGTGTTTCCGGTTCTGACTGTTGCAGATGTTACAGAAATGATGATTGAAGTATCTGGACGTTTCCGCTGGGAAATGTGTCGTAAGATACAGGGAATTCGTTGGAATGATATTACCGAAGCCTCACTTACATCAGAATATAATGATTATGTTCAGTATTACCGCAAAAATAGTGAGTTGACTCCAGTAGCCAAAGAAAAGGTAAAAAATGCCCTTTACAAGGCAAAAAATAATTTTAGAGAAGTATTTGTAAAGGATTATCAAAACTGGATTAAATATGAATCCAAAGGAAGCTTCCGGTTGAATAAGGTTTCAAGAGGTATTCTGTTTAGGTACTGCCCTTTTAGCAGGGAGATTCGGAAGGAATTAGAGGCAAATCCAATGTATCTTGATATTTTCGATAAATACGAGATTTTAAAAGCACGGAAAGTACGTCATATAGAGTTATGGACGGATCGTTATCAGAAGAAAGGTGGAAAACTTACACCGGAATTGCAGATAAATCGTGAATTCTATGAATTATAAAGAAAAGGGGATTGTCGGGAAATTCAAATTTTTTATGTATATACTAGATATGGGAATCACATAGACTGTGATTCCCATATCTAGTATTGTAAAGACGCTAATGGCGTGGATTGTTAAGTTTACTTTTAATATGAATAAATTAATGGAGAAAAGACCAGCGGGGGAGCCACTGGTCTTTTCTATGAGGGGAGTATAAATAATTAATAAGGGGTATAACTTATAAAAAGAACTCCTGAAGGGGAAATCCTTTTTACAAACTAAGTATAATATATAATTCTGAAAAAAGCAATGGGAAAATGAAAAAAGTTTGAATAAAAAAAGAAAGGTTTTCAGATACTAGGGATGTAGTAAAAATTTAGGAGGAAAAATGATTATGGCAAAAAACACTAATATGCAGAACAGAGGTACAAATAGCACATCTGAAAACATGAAGAGTTCTTCAACTCAGAACAACGGATCTAATGCATCTCAGAACAATGGTTCTAATGCATCTAACAGATCTAATGGATCTAACAAGTCATCTAACAAGTCATCTCAGAACAAAGCATCTAATACCAACAGCTCTAATGCCAACAGCTCTAATGCAAATAGCTCTAATTGCAGAGATTCTTATTAGGGATAACTGGTACCGAAAAAAAAGAATTGCATAATATAATGTAGGAGCAGATTACCGGAAACAGAAACATCCGGTAATCTGTTTTTATATCATAGGAAAGAGTTACCTGTTATGGGAAAATTCCTTAATGAGGTGATATTATGGAGTTTCAGACAATTAGTATAAAAGAATTTGAGGAATACAGAAAACACCCGGATACATGGGTTATAGACCTGCGCAATGAGCAGGAATTTAAGGAAATGCATGTAGAGGGAGCTAGGAATATTCCCTATGCACAACTTGATATGTACAAAAAATATCTTCCCACAGATAAGACCTATGTTCTGTACTGTGACAGAGGAGCCAGCAGTCTTATGGCTGCAAGGGAACTAAGCCG
>CAZUKR010000198.1:0-2656 GCA_964620885.1 uncultured Eubacterium sp. | reverse complement strand
CATTAGGTGGGTACTTGGTATTATAGCCAATTAAAAGTGTCAAAAGCTCTCATCGCTTTCTGCGATGAGAGAATATTGCCCAAAAATTGCACTTGGAAAACTAGTTTTCCAGATGCAATTTCTGGGCAATTTGTCCATGTTGCCGCTGCAACATGACCTTTTGACACGGACATATACAACATCTAAAAACTCAAGACTTCCCACAAAGTGATAATACTTTTTCAAACTCCATATTCCCGCCAAATAAATCCAACGCGCTTCCGATTGTCACATTTAGCTTACCCTTTCCAAGTGTCTGTAATTCCTTAAGATCTGACATACCCCCTACACCTCCGGCATAGGTCGTTGGTATCTTTCCCCAGTTTCCAAGGAGAACTGCCAGGTCTTTTTCTATTCCGCTGGCTTTCCCTTCCACATCTACTGCATGCACCAAAAATTCATCCGCATAGACAGCCAATTTCTCCAGCAATTCTTCTGTAACCTTTTCCTCGGTGAATTTCTGCCAGCGATCTGTTACGATATAATATCCATCTTCTTTTTTCCTGCAGCTTAAATCCAATACAAGATGTTCTTTTCCCGTCACTTCCACCAGACGCTTTAAATTATCATAATTAATCGTTCCGTTTTTAAATACGTAAGAAGTAACAATTACATGACTTGCCCCCGCCTCTAAAAACTCTGCCGCGTTTTCTGCTGAAATACCGCCGCCAATCTGCATTCCCCCAGGATATTCCTTCAGCGCATTTACTGCCTGTGTCTTCGTATCACTATAATACTGGCTTTCTGGTGGGTTAAGCAAAATAATATGACCGCCTTTTATTTCATATCTCTGATACAGTTTTGCAAAAAAAGCAGCATCCTGCTCTGATACAAAGTTTTCTTCCGCCTGATTTCCTTCATCCTTCAGGCTTCCTCCTACAATCTGTTTGACTTTTCCATTATGGATATCTATACATGGTCGAAATTCCATTTTCCGGCTCCTTACTGTTTAAATACTTCTTTTTGTGATTCTATTGCTTCCTTATTAAAATACCATATTCTAAAAAAAATGGAAATATAAAATTTTTACTACGCTACATATTTTTCCAGTCATAAGTACATCTTTACTTATTTAGTAGTAAAAATGATAAATGTTTTCTTTTGGAAGTGTCCGCCAGTCATTGACAGTTCCATTCTTTTTTGTTAGAATCGAGGGAATAACAACAAAAGAAACCATGAAGAAAGTGAGGAAAAAAAATGGGTAAGATTATCGGCGAAGGAATTACATTTGATGACGTCTTATTAGTTCCTGCATACTCAGAAGTCACACCGAATATGGTAGACCTTTCTACCAATTTAACCAAAAAAATTACGTTAAATATTCCTATGATGAGTGCCAGCATGGACACAGTTACAGAACACAGAATGGCAATTGCCATGGCACGTCAGGGTGGTATTGGAATTATTCATAAAAATATGTCCATAGAAGCACAGGCTGAGGAAGTTGATAAGGTAAAACGTTCCGAAAACGGCGTTATCACAGATCCATTTTTCCTTTCCCCAGAACATACATTACAGGATGCCGATGACTTAATGGCAAAATTCCGTATTTCTGGTGTTCCAATTACTGAGAGCGGAAAATTAGTTGGTATCATCACAAACCGTGATCTTAAATTTGAAGAAGATTTTTCTAAAAAAATTAAGGAATCCATGACATCTAAAGGGCTTATAACTGCAAAAGAAGGTATTACGCTGGATGAGGCAAAACGTATTCTTGCCAAAGCAAGAATAGAAAAATTACCTATTGTTGATGACAATTTTAATCTGAAAGGATTAATTACCATCAAGGATATTGAAAAACAGATTAAATATCCACTGTCTGCGAAAGACGAACAGGGCAGACTTCTCTGCGGTGCCGGCGTTGGTATTACAGGCAACATGATGGATCGTGTAGATGCATTGGTGGAAGCAAAGGTTGATGTTATCGTTGTAGACTCTGCACATGGTCATTCTAAAAACATTTTAGACGCTGTAAAGCAGATTAAGACAAGACACCCTGAATTACAGATTGTCGCAGGAAATATTGCAACTGGTGAAGCTACCAAAGCTTTAATTGAAGCTGGTGCAGATGCAGTCAAAGTAGGTATCGGACCTGGTTCTATCTGTACTACTCGTGTTGTTGCAGGTATCGGTGTTCCTCAGGTTTCTGCTATCATGAACTGCTATGAAGTAGCAAAAGAATATGACATTCCGCTTATTGCAGACGGCGGTATCAAATATTCTGGTGATATGCCAAAAGCGATTGCTGCCGGTGCCAGCGTATGTATGATGGGAAGTATCTTTGCAGGCTGTGATGAAAGTCCTGGAACGTTTGAATTATATCAGGGAAGAAAATACAAAGTTTACCGTGGTATGGGCTCACTGGCTGCTATGGAAAATGGTTCCAAAGACCGTTATTTCCAGCAGGATGCAAAGAAATTAGTTCCGGAAGGTGTCGAAGGACGTGTTGCATATAAAGGAACGGTAGAAGATACTGTATTCCAGTTAATTGGTGGTTTACGCTCCGGTATGGGCTACTGTGGAACTTCCTCAATCGACGCTCTAAAGGAAAACGGACAGTTTGTTAAAATTTCTGCTGCTTCTCTAAAAGAAAGTCATCCTCATGACATTCATATTA
>CAZUKR010000197.1:0-2660 GCA_964620885.1 uncultured Eubacterium sp. | reverse complement strand
CTATTGTTTTAATAATCCATTAATACTGGTGGATTATAATGGTGCATGGCCCAGTTTAAGCGATATCAAGAGCGGAATCGATAATGCCTGCGGAGCGGTAGCTGATGCGGCGGGAAAGGCAGCGGATAAAATAGGAAAAGCGGCAGAAAGTGCATGGGATGCAGCAAAAGATTTTGCAGCCAGTGATGCAGGAAAAATTATTCTCACTACCGCTGCTATAGTAGGAGTGGGAGCACTTGCAGTCGTTACTGGTGGTACGGCATTAGGGCTTATAGCAGTAGGAGCGGGTGCAGGAGCTGTAACCGGAGGAATATCGAATGTAATGAGTGGAGGAAGCTTTGCAAATGGATTTGTAGGAGGAGCAGTTAACGGAGCGGTTAATGGAATAATGGGAAATTTTCCTGGGCTCGGAAATTTTTTGGGAGGAGCAGCAGGATCAGCGGTAACCCAAATATTGGATACGGTTGATGCGGGAGAGGATATCAATGGAATGAAATTGGTATTAAATTCTGCGGCCGGAGGCTTGGTACAGCTATTGGGATATAAGATGTTTGCCGGAAAATATTTTGATCAAATATTGGATAAGAACTCTGGATATGATATGTTAACTAAGATGATAGCAACCTATTTTACTCAGGCTAATGGCACAGCATGGGGGATCAGCGGTGAAACACTATGTGGGTATTTTATAGATAAAAATTTTCCTAAAGAAAAAAATAATATATGCCCAAATTAAATAAAGAGGAGTGGATATCATGTCGTATTTTATTGAAAGATTCATAAATGAGGGGGGGATAGTAAGTATTTTTTTCATACTAATTGGAATGGGACTTGTAAAGTTGTTGGCAGACACTTTAAAATTGAAAGGAGCCAGAAAAGGGGCTCCTAAAAAACAAATACGCCTTATAGGTGGAATAGGAAGTATCATTCTGCTTGCAATATCAATTTTGTATATAAAAGAAGCAACTTTGCCCTGGCTGCTTGATATCCCCTATATGTTATCTGGAGGGGAACCATATTATTATGGTGAAACCATAGGGAATTATGAACGGGGAGGGGACGCCGGAGTAAAAAATACCGAAACAGGGGAAATCTTGTATGTAAATGACTGGCTGACACGAAATCGTGATAAAGGAGATTTTAGACAGTATGGCATAGAAGAAGGAACCTATGTGGAAATAGTATATTTACCTCATACAAGACTGTACGGTTTGGTCAGCGAAAGAGAAGAAGCTGAATTTAATGAAATTATAAGGGGAGACGAGCACACCTTAGAAAAAGCCAACGAAAAAACAGAGGTATATGGTGTAATCACAGGGGTATTCTGTTTGTTTTTAAGTAGTAGCTGGAGCGCCTGGTATGTATTAAGACGTTTAAAAAGAAGGCGTATAACAGAAGAAAGCAAAGAAATCATTTTGTTGGGCGGGGTGGATGCTCTTTCTATCCTGCTGGCAGGTACGCCGCTAATAATTGCGTCTATGGTTTTCATAGGAAGTTGGACAGCGCCGCTTCCTATGAAGGAAAGCAGCCAGATGATATGGATTTGCATGCTGTTATGGATAATAGGTGTTTTATTGGATGCAGTGCCGTATCACACAATGCTTCTGCTGGAGGAAGAAGAATTTTATATAGGGGCATCTAAATATTTGCAAAGAAGATATCAAAAGTCAGAAATCCAATCTGTAGAAAGAACCAAAGGAAGTGTATTTGAGATTGTAATGAAAAACGGAAAGAAAATCCGTGGAAGGGCGGAAAAGGAAGGCTTTGAGATTATAAGAAAGAAGCTTTTGGAAAAAGAGGAATAGAACGGAGTCATGGAAAAAATATATTTATTTCAAACATTAGAAAAATATGTTATTTGTTTTACTTGCATAATAATTGATATACGGTACATATACCGGCTTATACAAGGAAAAGGAATGGTGGATAAAGTGGGAGAGCACAGTCCTATTATACCGAAATATCGTTCCCTGGCAGATAAAATTATACAGATATGTTGGACTGCAATTGTTCTTCTAGGAACCATTTTCTGTGTTGTGAAACCCGTCATGGATATACCGTCATTAGTTACAGGAAACTATAGTTATGTAGAAGGAACTGTAATTGATGGAATTGCAAAACGTAAGGGCCAGAAAACGGTGGATAGAGGAGAGTTTACTGTTGAGGATAGGGATACAGGCGAAAATGTAAAATTACATGTGGAAAGTTACGGAATAGAAGAAGGAAGATACCTGATGGCATGGTATCTTCCGTATACAAAAGATGTCGTGAGGTATCTATATGAATAAAAGCATAGATATTGCAGAAAAGTTAATGAAAAATCCATTGATTGAAGTAGACAAAGAAGAGACCGTGAAATGGAAAAAAATATGGAGAACCGAAAAAGAAAAGATAGTAAAATTATATATTAAAAGATTTTTATACTATTTTTGTCTCATTTCGGTTATAGCAGCTATAATGTGCGTGATAGACAAAGACTATACGATTTTCATGGTGGCATCTATTTTAGTAATGTTAATGGCAATAGTATTTTACTATTGTTATAATTTGAGCGGCATAAAAGATTTAAAGGATGACTCAAAAATAGTGATGAAAAAAGGAATACTGTATATAGATGAGTCCACAGATTATGTAATTACAAAAGCAAGGTATTCAGATGG
>CAZUKR010000196.1:0-2689 GCA_964620885.1 uncultured Eubacterium sp. | reverse complement strand
TTACACCTTTTGATTCCAAAAAACGGATAATCTGTTTGGAATAGCGGATAATGGTTTCCTTTGACTTGCTTCCATATGGAAGTCTTGCCGTATCTCCAAAATAAATAATGTGTTCTTCCGGCAATTGGCGCATGATTTCCCTCGCCACTGTAAGGCCGCCTACGCCAGAATCAAAAACCCCAATAGAGGCATATCTTTTATCTTCAAATGTTTGTATCATATTGCTTTCTCCATAGAATAATTCATATAGATTTATATTACCTTTTTTACTTAAAAATTGCAACAGCTTCCTTAATATCTTCCCAAACATCTCCCAGAGCAAATTTCACCTCATAATTCTTATTTTCCATAAGACTTTTATATTCTTCCGTTGTCAGGGTGCGCTCCAGAGACTTCTCTGCTTCTTCGTCTACTACCTCATAAGTACTGTTAAAAAAGCAAAGATTCGGGTACATGACACACCACCAGTTTTTTCCTCCTCCCTCTCCGATAGAAACCTCCAGTGCCTCGTAATCACCTGCTGGAAACGTGTAGGGACCATATGTTTTCTCCGGAAACTCTGTCCATGCAAGCCTTGCAGATACAGTATATGTATAACCCTCTTCTGCTATGATGGATTCTGCTTTTTCTTCTATACCTGAAAGATTCTCTGTTACAATCTGGCGGCTCTGCTCAATATCAGAAACATCGGAAAGTTTCGGCTGCATATAAGTACCGATAGCATCTCTTACTTTTAACTTCAATTGTTGATCCACCTTTGAATCGCTGTTTGCAAGCACATGAAAACGAATGATTTTTCCTGCTATTTCTTCTGTCATTTTATATTGTTTATACTGCTGATATCCTGCAATAATCAAAAATACTGCTGTCAGTATCAAAATTCCCTTAAATGCTTTATGTGATTTTTTCATGATAATACCTTCCTTAACCGTTCCTTTCGGAACTTTTCTTGCCGGCTAAAGAAAGTATTACCCATTTTTTTTACGTTATTCCTTTTATTCCCAATTTAAAATTGAGATATCTGCCTGAAATACCTGCTGCACTGTTTTTCCATAGGTTTCCGGCATATTTCTATATTCTTCATATAATTTTCGACTATGTCCTCCCAATGCAATATAGCTATTGGTTATATCTACTCCAAATTTCTCCTGAATATTTCCTGCTGCCTTGGTAAGACCAAATTCCAGCTGCTGCTCTATATTTTGTTCCAGCCTGTACTGCTGATTAATAGAGACCTCATTTTCCTGATAAATTCTTCCTTTTCCGCTGATTGACACTATAACCACCGGTATGCCCTGCTGTTCTTGAATACTTCTTTCTACCTTTATATCTGTGATTTCTACTGTTGTTCCATCTTTACATTCGCAGACAAATTGTTTCAGCAGATTCTGACTTAAAAACACCTGCATTGCCTCTTCTACTGAAATATCTCCAATATACTGGAAGTTGGAAACCATCCCATATTTTGTAATGACAGGGCGTTCTCCCTGCTCCGTAAGAATTGGTATCAGCAACAGTTCGTTCTGATTATGCCATTGATTCATCAAATCTCCCACTGTAACAATTTTACTATTTTTAAAGTCTTTTTGACTCTCCAGCATTTCTTCCAGATATTTACCTACAGACCCCTCCGTCTCCTCCGTCAGGGCAAGTATCTGTGACGCCTGGGGTTCTGTCAGAAACAAGCTGGTATTTCTGGCAATCTTCTCCTGCTGTTCCCAGTTACCCAGAACTTTTCGCAGCATTTTCATATGCTGAAGCATATCTTTTTCCAGAAGAATATTTTTCAAATGATTATAATCTAAAATGCGGTTCGTATTATTTTCATATGCCTTTTCCACATGATACATATCCTTTCCTTCAATGGAAAATTCCTTCGGTGTGTCTGCGGTTTGGCTCTGGTCTGAAATCTGCATTAAATCTGGAAAATCATAACTTACAACCAGTTTCTCTGCCTCTTCCTCCTCCTTCCATCCAATCCCCATTGCCAGAGGAAAGCTGCGCTGTTCCAGTTCTGTAGATTCACACCCGGACAAACACATGAGAAACAAGATTGCTATGACTCCTGCTGTATATCTTCTTTGCACCGTTTCTTTCCTCCTTTCCGTCCATTCCAATAGGTTCGGATATGATGTACCAACGGCACAATCAGAAGGATTCCAAACATACCGGGCAATACAATCCACTGCTGGTATTTTTCAAATACCTCTTCCATGAAACTGTTTTCCATAAAACTATTTCCTGCTAAAAATACCAGAACCAGAACCACCCAGATACTATAGTTCGTCTTCTCTTCACGGCATAGTTCTTTCAAAATCAGCGTTCCCTGAAATATACCTGTATGAAGCAGCGCAAACAATGCAAAAAACCAGATTGCCATCATGGTAACATCCTGCCGCGGGAAAAAACCTCCCGGCAGATTCACCATGCTCATCAGGGTAATAATAGGTCTTTTCAGCACCTGCATCGTATTCTGTCCAAAGGTTCCAAGCAGAATTAAATAAATCACTATATTGATTGCTGTTACTGCCACAAGTGCTGTTTTTCCGCACCTTGCTATTTTTTCTGATTTTTTGCAGAATGGTTTTAAATATAACAATCCCACCAGAGGCACTAAAAACACCCACACTGTAATACTGTTTTCCATATATAATTTTCCATTTGAAAACAGTAATGGAGTCCAGTAATC
>CAZUKR010000195.1:0-2699 GCA_964620885.1 uncultured Eubacterium sp. | reverse complement strand
TGCATAGAACCTGTCCATCCACTATCTACAATAGCATATTCCACGTCTTCAAATAACCCTTCTTGCCATAAATAGGCTTCTGCTGCTGGATATGCCTTTCTGGAAATCTCTTTCATTCGTTCCATAAAGGGGGCGCATGCCTTTAATACTTTCTTCAAAGACTGAACTTGCTGATAGGACATGGGAACTTCCATTTTCGTTCCAAATCCCAAAAGGTTTCCCATCTGTTGAGCCTCTTCACCCTCTATTCCTGCCCGTGCCATGACTTTTTGGAATGTTACATTCATCCCTCCCAAACAAATATAGTCTAGTGCAGACTCTCCCATCCGTGCAAACATGGGAATACGTAAAGAATACCTGGAGCACTCCAGATATCTGCACTCCAGGTCAATTTTCCACTCTTTACACAAATAAATAGCGCACCGATAAAATTGATATCCATCCCTTGCCAAAAAATACAAACGAGTAATTCCCATACTTTGGGCCTTCCGCAACACCCAACTGGTAAAACAGCATACTAAGGGTGCAAACACATAACATGTGTTCCGTTCCATAATCCCTGGTTCATTACATTTTTTATATAATAGTTCTGATGTCTCATATAGTTCCGTTCTTCTTCTCAAAATCTTTTGATAACTAGATAACTTCTGCGTCGTTCTCATTTAATGCTTCCAATCTGCATCGCAACTGCTTGCCTCTCTCTATAAAAAAGACAGGTACCAATCCCACTATCAACGGTTTTAATGTATATAAAACTCCTTTTACTCCATAAATTCCCATTTTTTTAAATCCTTGATGGCGTAAGTGGCATTCATCAACACGATAGCGATACTTTCTCTTCCGATACCCACTTCTATCTTCCCGATATTGAAAGAGATTCTGTTGTATATTATATCCCTTTTTCCCCGATATGTACAACCGCATAAATAAATCATAGTCTTCACATCTTAATGTGGCTTTAGAATAGTGATAACCACCGCATTCTATCAATACTTTTTTCCGAAACATTACTGTAGGATGAATATAAGGAGAATAAGGGAGATAATCTTTCTTTTCCGGTTCTTCCGGCATCCTTCGTTTTCCCCAAATTCCATGTTCATCAATTAGTTCTGCATTGCATCCAGTAAATGCATATTCAGGATGCTTTTCCATAAACTCAAGCTGTATCCTTAACCTATCATGCTTTGCTATATCATCGGCATCCATTCTTGCTATATACTCTCCCTTTACCTTTTCCATGCAGCAATTTAATGCATAAGCAAGTCCATGATTTTCTTTTTCTCCTAAGAGCACAACTCTTGAATCATTTTGAGCAATTATTTTTAACACTGTTTCTGTCTCTTTTTCAATTCCGTCCTGATAAATAATAAATTCTAATTCTTTCATACTCTGGTTCAATATTGAAAAGACGGCTTGTTTAAGCTGATTCATATCTTCCTGACGATATATTCCCATAATTACGCTTACTTTAACAGGATTTCTGCTTTGCATAATTTTTCCTCCCACCTATTTCCTTAGTAATACCTGATATATCTTCTTCATAATCTCCGTTGTTTTCTCTGTATCAAACCCATGGGATGCAGCTTTTGCATATTCTCCCATCTCTTTACATCTTACCGAATTTTCATATAATAATTGTATTGCTCTTGCAAATGCTTCTGCATCATTCCATTTACAAAAATATCCATTCTTTCCATCTTCTATATATTCTCTGGTTCCACGATTTTCCGTTGCAATCACCGGCAAACCTAATGCCATAGCTTCTAATGCCGCCATTCCTAGTCCTTCTCTGATAGAAGGAAATACAAAACAATCTGCTCCCTGTAAAAAGGGCGCAATCTCATCTTGGTATCCAACCATAAGTACCTTATCTTCCAGCTTCATTTTTCTTATAAGCTCTTGTAATCTGTCTCTTCTTATTCCTTCTCCACAAATAGTATAATATATTTCTGTATTTTGCAACTGTTTCATGGCATGAATTACAATCTCATGGTTCTTGTTACGATTCAATTCCCCTACAGATATTATATGAAATGCCTTCTTAGGAATTAAATATTTCTTCCTAAGAACAACTCCGGCTCCTAATACTTCCGCCAGTCTTTCCCGCTTAATTCCTACTCCTGGAATCTTGTACACCTGTCCATTTAATTTTAACCGAAACTTTTTTGCACTCTGATAATCTTCTTCATTAATTGTTATTAATATATCAGTATACCTTGCCAGTATTCTTTCTACCGGATAGTAAAGAAGCCAATTTGTCCATGGGGCTCCCTTATAAAAGTGGAACCCATGGACAGTATAAATTATCTTTAATTTCTTTTTCTTAAAATATCTTCCCAGAAGTCTTCCCAAAACACCGCCAACGGGGTTATGGCAATGAATACAATTAATCTTTTCTTGCTCTACCAGTTTAATCAATTTCCGATAAGCCTTTCCATTATACCATAAATGAAAGGGAGACTTATGAATGTCTATATTATGAAGCTTAATTCCCATAGACTCTAATTGTTCATATTCTACATGATAAACCGCATTATCAAAATTTGCTGCGTAATGAATAGTTGCCCCTAACTCCTGTAAAATCCGAACATTTTCCATTTCAAACTGGGGAACGAACCCCCCAGTAGTGGTTAGCAATAATACATTATAGTTCTTCACAATTATTTCCTCTGATTATTCATTAAAGTACTGGTCTGCCC
>CAZUKR010000194.1:0-2706 GCA_964620885.1 uncultured Eubacterium sp. | reverse complement strand
CGGTGTCAGGATAAATATTGCATTTTTTTAGGGAATAATGTAAAATAAAAATACCGCACTTTTACGAGGTAAAGACATGAAGCGCAACTATCAAAAAGAAATGGAACAGATATTAGATTGTTATTTAGGAGAAGGACAGGTTCCTTCCTTATTTCTGCACAGTTGCTGTGCGCCCTGCAGCAGTTATGTTTTGGAATATCTGTCAGAATACTTCTATATTACAGTATTTTATTATAATCCCAATATTTATCCCGATGAGGAGTATTACAAAAGGGTAGAAGAGCAGAAACACTTTATAGAAGGTTTTCCTGCTAAATATAAAATCTCCTTTGTAGAAGGAAACTTTGATAAAGACAGATTCTATGAAATGGCAAAAGGGCTGGAGCTGATACCGGAAGGTGGGACACGCTGTTTTAGCTGTTATGAACTGCGCCTTAGAGAAGCGGCAGAATATGCAGTGAGATATGGAATGGATTATTTTACAACAACATTGTCCATTAGTCCTTTGAAGAATGTAGAAAAGCTCAATGAAATCGGAGAGAGACTGGGAGAAGAGTATGGTGTAACGTATCTGGTGTCTGATTTTAAAAAGAGAAATGGCTATAAGCGTTCCGTAGAAATCTCAAAAGAATATCACATGTACCGTCAGGATTACTGCGGCTGTGTATTTTCCATGCAGGAGAGAGAAAAACAGAAAAACGATAGTAATTAAATCATAATTATATAAATTAAGAAAGAAAGAGGTAAACATATGGCACAGTTATGGGGAGGACGTTTTACCAAAGAAACCGATCAGTTGGTTTATAACTTTAATGCGTCCATATCATTTGATAAGAAGTTTTACAGACAGGACATGGAGGGCAGCATTGCCCATGTAAAGATGTTGGGAAAACAGGGAATTTTAACTCAACAGGAAATGAATGATATTCTTCAGGCAATTCATGGAATTTTGAAAGAAGTAGAAAACGGGACATTGGAAATATCCCATGAATATGAAGATATCCACAGCTTTGTAGAGGCGACGCTGATTAAACGTCTGGGCAATACCGGCAAGAAATTACATACAGGAAGAAGTCGTAATGATCAGGTAGCACTGGACATGCGTCTTTATACCAGACAGGAAGTTTTAGCTTTAGATGATCTTCTTAAAGAAATGTTAAATGTAATTTTAACAATTATGGAAAACAACACAGATACCTATATGCCAGGATTTACTCATTTGCAGAAAGCACAGCCTGTGACACTGGCACATCATATGGGAGCTTACTTTGAAATGTTCAAGCGTGACCGTCTGCGTCTGCAGGACATTTACCATAGAATGAATTACTGTCCATTGGGTTCCGGGGCGCTGGCAGGAACGACATATGATTTGGATCGTGATTATACAGCAGAGCTGATGGGATTTTATGGACCAACCTTAAATAGTATGGACGGTGTGTCAGATCGTGATTATCTGATTGAGTTTTTATCTGCTCTGTCTACCATTATGATGCATTTAAGCCGTTTTTCCGAAGAAATAATTATCTGGAACTCCAATGAATATCAGTTTGTAGAAATTGACGATGCTTACAGCACCGGAAGTAGTATTATGCCGCAGAAAAAGAATCCTGATATTGCCGAACTTGTAAGAGGAAAGACAGGACGGGTTTACGGTGCTCAGACAGCCCTGCTTACCACCATGAAAGGTATTCCGCTGGCATATAATAAAGATATGCAGGAAGATAAAGAACTGACTTTTGATGCCATGGATACTGTAAAAGGCTGTGTGGCATTGTTTAGCGGAATGCTTGCCACCATGAAGTTCAATAAAGAAAATATGGAAGCAAGTGCAAAAAATGGTTTTACCAATGCTACAGATGCGGCAGATTATCTGGTAAACCATGGCGTACCATTCCGTGATGCTCATGGGATTGTAGGTCAGATTGTACTGTATTGTATTGAAAAAGACATTGCAATTGATGATATGTCTTTGGAAGAATTAAAAGCAATCAGTCCCGTATTTGAAGAAGATATTTTTGAAGCAGTGTCTATGGAGACCTGTGTAAATAAACGTCTTACCATCGGTGCGCCGGGACAGGAAGCAATGAAAGAGGTAATATCTCTGGGAAAAGACTATCTTTCAAAAGACTGGAAAACAGATCTGGAAGACTGGGAAAATAAATTGATGAAATAAAGGGAATTATGTTTAATTATACACATTATCTATAAATGAAGTGGATAAAATGTCAAATTTGTATAATATGCTGGTTGATTTTTGGGCGGAAATGTAATAATATATTTACTACAAAGACAATTGTATGCGAGAAACGGACGAAATAAAAACGAGGAGATTTGAGAAATGAGTCAAAGATTAAAAGCAGGTATTCTTGGTGGAACAGGTATGGTTGGACAGCGTTTCATAGCACTGTTGGAAAATCATCCATGGTTTGAAGTAACCACAATTGCAGCAAGCCCACGTTCTGCAGGAAAAACATATGAAGAAGCAGTAGGCGATCGTTGGAAAATGGATACACCAATGCCGGATGCAGTAAAGAATATTGTTGTTATGAATGTGAATGAAGTAGAAAAAGTTGCTTCTGAAGTAGATTTCGTATTTAGTGCAGTAGATATGTCTAAAGATGAAATTAAGGCAATCGAAGAAGCATATGCAAAGACAGAAACACCAGTTGTTTCCAATAACAGTGCTCACAGATGGACACCGGATGT
>CAZUKR010000193.1:0-2717 GCA_964620885.1 uncultured Eubacterium sp. | reverse complement strand
ATATTGCAGATACGCAAATCATTCAGCTTTTTCTTTCGTACTATCTTCAGACAAAAGGTCAGATAAGTATAAGCCGATTTATAATCTTCGGCCAGCATACAGTTAACCGCCATATTATAAAAAGTCTCTCCCATATAATCTACTCTTCCAAGCTGATAAAATATCTGCAGAGCTCTGTTATAACATTCATTTGCCTTTTCATATTTTTCTGTGGCACAGCAATTATATCCCATTCCATTATAAATATTTGCCATAGCAAAGGGATCGCTTTCCTTTACAAGCTCTTTCCATTTATAATAATAGTGATCCGATATCTCAAAAAGCCCATGTACCGATGCTATCATAATATTCTTCCGGTAGGCCTCTACCAGCAAGTATTGATTGTCTCTCTGTTTTGCCAATTCCACACCCTTTTTGTAGTGTACCAGCCTCTCTTCTATTCCCGTAAGTCCCTGGAACACTTCTCTGGAATTGTCATAGGCAAAAATATAGGTATACGCCAAGTGATTCCAATATTCATACTTCTCTGCCTTTTCCAGAAATTCCGGTTCTATTTCTACATCATTGGCACAAAAGAGAATATTATGCCATCCTGACATCCGTGCCATTACTTCCAACAATTCTGCTTTAAAACCGTAAAATTCATTTTCCATGCATTCTGCAATCTTTTTGCAGCCTCTTGCACAGGAAATTGCTTCTTTTAAATTTCCGCTGTACATCTGTGTTACCCCCAACAGATAATGATGCACATATTCTCCTTCCATCTGCTCTTTTTTCCATTTTACACTTTGGAGATTTTCACATACCATCAGCGCATTCGGGATGTCATCTGCCAATATAGATACTCTTGCATACAATTCCAGTATCTGAAACCTTTCTGTTTCTTTCAGACACAGATTTTCCATCTCGATTTTCCTGTAGATAATCTGAAGATAAAATTTTGCCTGTTCTAAGTCCAGTGTCTCATACATATTGTGAAGCCGTTTTAAATACTTGGAAATATTATTCTTTTCAAAATGAAAGGAAATGGATTCTTCGCTGGTTCCACTATAGTCCATCATCATTTCTCCGTCGACGACACAGCCATTTTCTTCCAACTGCTCTGTATATTCATCCCATATCTTTGTAACATGGGGCTGAACATTGTGAATACTGTTATAGGCAAGAAGTACGGAAAGATTCTCATTCTCTTCATACTCAAATAAACCATTCAAAAGTCTAATAGTTGACTTCCCAGCCAGATGTACCCCACTCAAGACTATTAAAAATGGATGTTCCTTTGCACAATGAAGCATAACTTTTATCAGAGAATCCATCATTCTTTCTTGTTCATAGGATACCTCACTTAAAATTACTTCTTCACGCCGCCTGCATACCCCATCTTTTATATAAGAACGGATTAATTCTCTCTGCTGGCTATATACACCGCACTTTTCCAGAAATTCATCAATCGTCATCCCTTCCGACCTTTTCTGGTAAAGCTCCTTTACCAGTGTCAGAAATGGCTCATATGCATCGGGCATATCATTTTCATAAAAACTATGATAAAATACACCATTCTGCGGATACTTCCCTCTTATCATCTGGATATCTTCCGGTTGTATGTCAAATGTGCTGTAATGTTTTATTGCAAGGTAGTTATTCCTCTTCTGTCCAATACCGGAAATCAATGTCTGTATAAAACTATCTACATAAGTCAAATATTGTCCACGCACGCCGTTTCCCCCTTATCCTTGATTTAACAACGTTCCTCTTTTCTAATATTATATCTTTATCCTAACCGCCCATGTGTTGTTTTTTTGTGATGTTATGTTGTTTTTTTGTGGAATATACGGTAGACGTGTAAATTATATATAGAAAAGACTGCTGCAAAAAATTATGCAGCAGTCCTTTTTATCTTATTTCTATAAGTCACAGTTATTTACGGTTCTTGGGAACGGAATGACATCACGAATATTTGTCATACCGGTCAGATACATCACGCAGCGTTCAAAGCCAAGTCCAAATCCTGCATGTCTTGCTGTACCATATTTTCTTAAATCCAGATAAAAATCATAATCTTCCTTGTCCAGTCCCATCTCTTCCATACGCTGGCACAATTTATCATAGTCATCTTCTCTCTGGCTTCCTCCAATAATTTCACCAATCCCAGGAACCAGACAGTCTACTGCTGCCACGGTTTTTCCATCCGGATTCATTTTCATATAGAATGCCTTGATTTCTTTCGGATAATCCGTAACAAATACTGGGCGCTTATACACCTCTTCTGTCAGGTAACGCTCATGCTCTGTCTGTAAATCGCATCCCCATGTTACCTTATATTCAAACTTATCATTATACTTTTCCAGAATTTCAACTGCCTTGGTATAAGTTATCTTGGCAAAGTCAGATTTTACTACATGATTCAGACGCTCCAATAAGCCTTTATCTACAAAGTTGTTAAAGAACTGCATTTCTTCCGGTGCATGCTCCATAACATAACTGATAATGTATTTCAGCATACTTTCTGCCAGAACCATATCGTCCTCTAAATCTGCAAATGCAATTTCCGGTTCAACCATCCAGAACTCTGCCGCATGTCTGGTGGTATTGGAATTCTCTGAACGGAATGTGGGACCAAATGTATAAATGTTCTTAAAAGCCATGGCATAGCTTTCACCATTTAATTGACCGCTTACCGTAAGGTTCGTTGGCTTGTTGAAAAAGTCCTGACTAAA
>CAZUKR010000192.1:0-2734 GCA_964620885.1 uncultured Eubacterium sp. | reverse complement strand
TGTTGTCCGCTCCTTATTAATCATTTTATCAACAACATTGTTAATAATATTATATGTAAGTGCATCAAAAGAAGGCGTCATTCCATAAACCAATAGAAAATGATATTCTTCCCTATAGTACAACAGGGAGGAATATTTTTATGAATAAATCAGATTCCATCACGTTATGGAAAAACAGAATTCAAGACAGAAAACTCAGCGGTCTAAAGGTAAATGACTGGTGTAAGCAAAACGATATCTCCAGGCATGCTTATTATTATTGGTATCGCAAACTCAAACATATCAAGGAAGAACAGGATCATGTATTTGCAGAAGTATTGCGGGAACCTGCACCAATGATTCCAGCAGAAAAGGTGACAGACTCCAAACTGTTAATTGTGTGGAAAGATTTTTCCATTACTGTTACAAATCCGAATGCGATACCTATGGCTGCCGAGCTTTTATATAGATTGGAGAAGCAATGTTAAACCGTTTGACCAGAGATGCAAAACATATCTATCTTGCCCTGGGATCAACCGATTTCCGGAAGCAGATTAATAGTCTTGTATTACTGGTCCAACTCCAGTTTGGAATCGATCCATTTATGGAAACCAGTGTATTTATCTTCTGCAATAAAAAAAGAGATTCTATCAAGGTTTTAAGATATGATAAGAATGGTTTTGTCCTGGCACACAAAAAGCTTCTTGAAAAAATGAAATTTCAATGGCCCAAAGATTCTGGAATGATAAAAGAAATCACCTGCAAACAGGTAGAATGGTTTTTAGAGGGATTAGAAATCGAGCAGAAAAAGGCACATCATGAAGTGAGAATAAAGAAGGAAAATGTATGCTTTTAGGTGTCTGAAATGTGCCGAAAAGAAGCACTGAAACCATTGAAAATTCAGCATTTTTCAAAGCTTTTAAAGGTCTAAAATTCTAGTAAAAACTCGGCATATATGGTATACTTTTCTTAACAAAAACAAAGGAAAAAGGCCAATGACGAAACAGGAAGAAATCTTAAAACTACGTGCTCTTTTAATGGAAAAAGATCAGATTATTGAGAAGCAGACAGTGGAATTGGATAAGAAAGACCAGCTGATTCAAAAACAAAATATCCAGATAGACAACTTGATCCAGGCGCTGCTTCATGCAAGGAAGAAGATTTTTGGTGCTTCTTCTGAGAAAACACAGACGGATGGACAAATCAGCCTCTTTGATTCCGTGCAAGAATTAGCGAAAGAGGTATGGAAAGAGCAAAAAAAGATTACGGTCAAAAGTTATGAAAAGACTCCACGCAAATCTGGAGTCAGGGAAGAAATGCTTTCCGGCCTTCCCAAAGAGATCGAGGAATATATCATCAATCCAGAGGACGGTTGTCCAAAGTGTGGAAGCCCATTAAAAGTCATTGGAAAGCAACTCATTCGGACAGAAGTTGAATTCCTTCCTGCAAAGCTGAAAGTAAAACAGATAATTCGTCAGGTGGCAAAATGTGAAAGCTGTGGAAAGAAAGGTAGTGGGAATCCATCCCCAGTCTTTGTAAAAGCGGCAATTCCCACCCCAGTTCTTCCACATTCCATTTCAACACCATCCATGGTAGCCCAGGTCATGTATCAGAAGTTTGTAATGGGACTTCCCTTGAACCGACAGGAGAAAGATTGGTTTCGCATGGGGCTGGTTCTTACAAGGGCAGATATGGCGAACTGGGTGATACGCTGCAGCGAAGAATGGCTGTCTCCGATTTATCATAAGATTCATGAACAGCTTCTGTCCAGTGAATTGCTGCATATGGATGAAACAAGAATCCAGTGCAACAAGGAGGAGAACAGAAAGGCCAGTAGTCATTCCTTTATGTGGGTAATGAGAAGTGCTTCAAGTGAGGCAGTTCAGGCTGCATACTTCCATTACTCCACCTCCAGAGGCACAGAAGTTGCCAGAAGCCTGTTGGGAGACTATAAAGGATATCTGATTACAGATGCATATGCCGGATATAACAAGGCAGGCGATTACACGCGCTGCCTGTGCTGGGCTCACTGCCGTAGATATTTTATAGAAAGTATTCCTCTTTACAACAATGGCAAGGAAATTCAGGGTTCCAAAGGCGCAGAAGGCCGGGAATATATTAACCTGCTGTTCAAGATTGAAAAAGAAATAGAAAATTTAACCTTTGAAGAAAAGAAACAGAAGCGTCAGGAGGCATCAAAGCCGATTCTTGAGGCATTTTGGTCGTGGATTGAAAAGACATCTGCCCTAAATACAACAAATGAAAAACTGACAGAGGCACTGACCTATTCCATCAACCAGAAAAAGTATCTGGAAACGTTTCTGGAAGATGGGAGAATTCCAGTTTCGAATAATCTTTGTGAAGCAAGCATCAAACCATTTGCCACCGCAAGACGCGCATGGCTATTTGCAGATACCCCCAAAGGAGCTCGTGCCAATGCAGTTCTTTATACGCTTGTTGAAACTGCCAGAGCGAATGAACTGGATGTATATGAATATCTGAAATATCTCCTTTATGAGATGCCGAACAATGATTATCTTCAGCATCCAGAAGTTCTTGACAAATATCTTCCATGGTCAGCCGAGCTACCAGAACAGTGCCGGCTTAAAACAAAGCATAAGAAATGCCTCAAAAGATAACATCATTAGATTAGCATAGAAATATAAATCTGTATATAACGCCATCTTATGAAGCGGTTACGGATAGACTACACGGTGAGAAGATTAACGCCAACAGAGTGTGCAAGACTGCAAGG
>CAZUKR010000191.1:0-2765 GCA_964620885.1 uncultured Eubacterium sp. | reverse complement strand
TCCTGAGAGATTATGAAGATATGAAAAAACAGATAGATTTTCTCACCATCTGGCAGAAAATCATAACTATAGACGGGAAAGACAAGGAAGTATTGGTAGAGAATGCTATGAGTGTATTTTCTATTAATGCCAACCTGGATGGAATGATTTTCATTAAGTATTATAACGGAGTACCTCATATTCTCTATGAAAATACACCGATTCCATTAAGTTCCGAAATGCTGCCGGTGCTGGAAGAATACTTTACCAGACACAGAAGCGGGTTTGTCACCTCTAAGCTTCAGGCAAATTATAATGAATATCACAGGGTTATTTCTTTGTTTGGCGCCAGCAAGGTATGTTCCATGCTGTGTATCCCGTTCTATGTCAATGAAAAGCTGGACAGTATTTTTGTTACCTATATTCTAATGAAAGATAACTGGAGTTCTCCCATTAACAAATATATGCTGGATGACAGTGATTACAATATATTTACCCTTGTATTTAAACAGCTATTAGATGCTCTGGCAAAACTGGAAAATCACAGGAAAATTCAGAAGATTAATGCCAAGCTGGAAAAGTCGGCAGTTACGGATTTTCTCACTGGACTTTATAATAGAGACGGTTTTTTTCATAATATAGAAAATATGCTTTTAATTTCAAACAGAGAAAAGCATGATATGGATATGAGCCTGATTTATCTGGATTTAGACAATTTTAAGTATTACAATGATACCTTTGGCCACGATGTAGGAGATCTTGTATTAAAGGAAATTGCAGAGATATTGAGAAAAGTATCCAGAAACAACGGATTTGCTTCCAGATTCGGCGGCGATGAATTTCTGGTCGTAATTATGAGCGCAGAGAGAGAACAGGCAGAAAGAAAAGCACAGCAGATTATGAAAGAAATTGAAAAATCCAGGAGCTTTATCCCGATGATTGAAACATTTTTAGGGAAAAGAGTAGAAGTACCGGAAAATAAGAAAGTTTCCTGTTCCATGGGAATTGTATTACGTGAGAAAATAAAAGGGAAACAGGAATTTGGTGAGATTATAAAAGAGGCAGATCAGGCATTGTACTCCATTAAGCGGAGTACAAAAAATAATTACCGATTCGCCCAGTGAGATAACATCTCTGCGATACCATTCAAAAATAGGTTATGAATGGTATTGTGGAGATTTTCACCAAGAAGGTCTAAATTATCATTGGGAATAATTCCGCCCGCCATACAGGGGTGTCCCCCGCCGCTTCCAAGTCCCTCTAAAGCATGGGAAATCAAATTACCGGCATGAATGCCATATTCTTCATTTCTTATGGAAAAACGTATTCCATCCTTTTGCATCGCATATACAATTGCAATGTCAACTACATCCAAAGATAGAATAAAATCAGAAATAATAGCAATCAGTGCTGGTGAGCAGTTAAATGGAATATAAGCAAAACCAGTGCGGTCAAAAATTTGTACATTTTGAATCGCAGCTCCATAGGCACGAAGATCGTCAAATTCCATGGTATTTGAGTACATGGAAGTTACCAGATTCCAGTCTGCCCGGGGAAATAAAAAGGCCAGCATATCAGTATCCAGCTGGGTAGTGCCCCGGGTAAAGTCTGCCGTATCCATTTTGATACCATAGGAAAGAGCAGCAGCACATTCCGGTGAAATAGGAGTGTTTGTCTTATGGTAATAAGAGGCAATAATGGCAGCACAGGAGCCTGTAATACGGATATCACTGTATTTATATTTGTAAGGAAAGAAAGTAGGATGGTGATCAATGCAGGCTACTTCGTCGCCAATTAAATCCGTTACATTACTGTTCTTTTTCTGGGAATCTACCAATACAATATAATCAGATTCTTTCATATGGGACAGCTCCATCTTGGAAAACATGGAAATGCCGAAGGTATCCAGCATCTTCTTCGCACTTAAGCGGTCGATTCTTCCGTCGTAGCATATTGAAGTATCAACACCATGGTGATGTAGAAACTGCTGAAGGGCAAACGCACTGGAAATGGCATCCGGATCAGGAAAGTTATGTGTTTGTATAAAAACGGTATGATTTTTAAGAAGAGAAACCAGTCTGAGGGGATTCATAAAAGCTCCTTTCAAAAGCCTGTAATTAATCATTATGCTATCATATTTCCTTGAAAAAGTCATTACATTTTGCTATGATGCAATGGAAAGGGAGAACAACGTGAATAAAAATTATAAATTGATGATACAGTATGATGGTACCCGGTATAAAGGCTGGCAGAGCCAGAGAAATACCGATGTGACCATACAGGGAAAATTGAACGCAGTCTTTTCAGAATTAGAAGGAACTGCGGTGGAACTGCAGGGCTCCGGAAGAACCGATGCAGGTGTCCATGCAAGGGAACAGGTGGCAAATGTACATCTGTCTGTAGAGAAAACAACCGATCAGATTCTGGAGTATGTGAACCATTATCTGCCGGAGGATATTGGAGTAACGGGGATGGAAGAGGCAGAGGACCGGTTTCATGCCCGTTTTTCAGCGGCTAAAAAAACATACATTTATAGGATATTCAATAGCAGCATGCCCAATGTCTTTGATAGAAAATGGATGTATACCATACCGGAACCGCTGGATATTGCTGCAATGAAACAGGCTGGTGCGAATCTGGAAGGAACACATGATTTTGCAGCATTCTGCACCAGGCATAATAAGAAAAAGCCAACGGTACGCATCATCCATCAGATTGAGGTTCAGAAACAGGAAAACGAGGTTGATATTATTATAACCGGAAATGGCTTTCTTCATAACATGGTG
>CAZUKR010000190.1:0-2774 GCA_964620885.1 uncultured Eubacterium sp. | reverse complement strand
TTATGTTATAATAAATGCAATTATCTGAATATATATACAAATTGTATAGATAGAAAAATACTTGCAATTTAAAATATATTTTCAGAAGTTCAGATAGTTAATATCAAAAACAAAAAACAATTACAAGAAAGGAAGAGGAGAAATGAGGGAACGAACGGATTCGGGAATTGAAAGTGTAGTGAGTAATCTGCAGAAAAGGCTACTATCTATTTTTGCAATCATCAGTGTAATAGGGGTGGTATTATTTTTACTAGCCAAATGGAATATTATTCCAATTGTAATACCGATTATTTTTTCGGTTATATCTATTTTGTTATACATATATTTGCTTGTTCAGCAGTTTCAAGACATTACAAAACAAGTAAATAAATCTATGTACTGGTACGAGGAAATATTGGATTCTATCCCATTTCCTCTATCTGTTACTGACAACAATAGAAATTGGACCTTTATTAACAAACCGGTAGAAGAAATGCTGGGAGTTAAGCGGAAAGATGTTGTAGGAAAACCATGTAGTACATGGGGGGCAGCAATATGTAATACATCTAATTGCGGTCTTGATTGTCTGAATAGAGGAAATAGTCAGACATTCTTTGAACAAGCTGGTGCAGACTTCAAGGTAGATGTTTCATATTTAAATGATGAAAATAATAAAAAAATTGGACATGTTGAACTTGTTCAGGATATTTCCAGTTTAAAAGAGACACAGAAAGCCCAGACAGATCTTGTAGAACGTATTAGTGAAATGTGCGAAGATTTCGTAAGTGCATCCGGAAACCTTCTGACTGTTTCCCAGTCCCTTGCTGATGGAGCATCTGATCAGGCGAGTGCAGTTGAAGAGTTGTTTGCATTGATTAATGAGACTACGGATAATGTAGAATTATCTGAGAAGGATATTCAACAAGCTAGTGTTAGTGTGGAAGAAGTCGGAAATGACGTGAAAGCAACCAATGAAGAGATGCAGACAATGGTTGATGCCATGACTGAAATAGAAGAATCATCAAAACAGATTGAAATGATTACAAAGAGTATTGAATCTATAGCTTCTCAAACAAACCTGTTGTCTTTAAATGCTTCCATCGAAGCAGCAAGAGCAGGGGAGGCCGGAAAAGGTTTTGCAGTTGTTGCAAGTGAAATTGGAGATCTTGCCAACCAGAGTGCTGAGGCGGCTAAAGATACGAGTAGTTTAATTTTAAATTCTATATCTGTAGTTGAAAACGGAACACGGCTTGCCAACCAAACAAAGGAATTGCTCAATAACCTTACAGAAAAAATAAATGTAGTGGTGAAAACAATGGAAAACATAGCAAGTGCATCTCATGCACAGACTGGAGCTATGAATCAAATTAACCAGGGTGTGGAACAAATTTCCAATGTAGTTCAAGGCAATTCAGCAGTAGCAGAGGAAACAGCGGCTACCAGTACTATTCTTAATGATCAGACTACACAATTAAGTGATTTAGTAATTGACTTTCACAAATCAAACCAAGAAGGTTAATTGTATAAAGTCTTAAAAATGACTCCGTCGACATATAACTATGTTGACGGAGTCGTTTTTATAAATACTAAAATTAGTCTGGCCTCTTTGCATAACACTCGCCAAATACTGCACCCCCGAAAACAGAACTGCGGAAAGCGGCTCTAAATAGCCACAGATAGCAACCGTTTGAATCGGTAAATCAGAGATTGAGGAAAAATATAAATAGCATCCTATCCCTGTATACCTTTCTCAAATCTCAGAAGGGCGGTATTGGCGGAAAAGTAATTAAATGGAATTTTACAAAATTTCTGATAGATAGAGATGGCAAGGTTATCGGACGGTTTGCCTCTACAAAGAAGCCGGAAGATTTGGATGCTGCCATTGCAAAGCTGTTGTAAAGGAAGGGAATTGAATTATGAGAGATGCAATATTAAACCGTATATCAAGAAGAACTTACAGAAATGAAGCCTGGACTCAGGACGAGGTAGATAAACTGCAAACCATGATTCGGCAGGTGAACGAGGAATCAGGATTATATATTGAGTTTTTAGCAGAGGGCAGGGAAGCATTTGCCAGTGTGAGGTTCACATATGGTATGTTCAAAAATGCCAATAGCATTTTATTGCTGAAGGGAAGAAAAGATGATAGCCATCTCCAAGAAAAGGTCGGTTATTATGGGGAAAGCCTTGTGCTTGATTTGACAGATATGGGAATTGGAACCTGCTGGGTCGGCGGAACATTTGACCGGAAGAGGCTCAATATAAAGGAAACGGAAGAACTGGTATGTGTCATCCTTGTTGGTCATGTTCCGGAGTTTACCTTGAAAGAAAAGATTATGCATGCTGCCATATCCCGAAAGAGAAAAAGTATCGGGGTACGCACAAAGTGCGACGCAGATATGCCGGAATGGATGACAAGAGGCATGGAAGCTGTTGTCTTGGCACCAAGCGCAGTAAATTCACAGAAACCATTTTTTGAGTTGAGAGATGGTAAAGTGTATGCCTCAGTAGAAAATACCTATAGGATGGATTTGACTGATCTCGGTATTGCAAAAAAGCACTTTGAACAGGAAGCAGGCGGAAAATTTGAGTTTGGAAACCCTGGCGTTTTCAAAAATACTCCGATAGAATTTCTTGAAAATGAGTAGAAAGAGGGAAACTGTATGGGTGATAAATTTGATTCATTAAAGTTGGAAAACCAAGTGTGCTTTCCGCTGTATGCCTGTTCCAAGGAAATCATAAAAAAGTACAAACCGTTTTTAGACGAGATTGATTTGACCTACACCCAATACATT
>CAZUKR010000189.1:0-2782 GCA_964620885.1 uncultured Eubacterium sp. | reverse complement strand
TGACGCCTAAGGGAGATTATGTGGGGATTATTGCAGGTGTATTAGTTTCTACAGCCGTTGCAATGCTTACGGCAATGCCCCTTATTAAATTCTTCGGAAAAGAAAAAGGATTAGAAGAAGCTCAGGCGAAAAAAGATGATATGAAAGCAGAAGCAAAGGGCTTAAAAACAAATTTAGATGATATAAAACTTATCGTATTTGCATGTGATGCAGGAATGGGATCTTCTGCCATGGGAGCGACAGTTTTACGCAAAAAATTAAAAGAAGCAGGAAGAGATGATATTTCAGTAGAACATGCTTCCGTGTCAACCATACCAAAAGGTGCACAAATCGTGGTGACACATGAATCCCTGCAGGAGAGAGCGAGAAATAGTGCACCAACGGCAAGAATAATACCAATCACCAATTTTATGTCAGCACCCCAGTACGAGGAATTAGTAAAGGAATTAAAGCGGTAGTTATTCACGGTAGACTCATCACAATGTTGAAGAAAGGGGGCATAGCAGATGATTTTCACACCAAGACTTCGTCAAATTATACTTATCCTGCTGAAGGAGAATCAAATTTTTTCGGTGAAAAATCTGGCAGAAAGGATAGATGTCAGTAAACGGACGGTTCAGCGTGAGTTAGAGTATACAGGAAATACATTAAAAACATACGGATTATCCCTATGCTCCAAAACAGGTGTTGGGATTTGGCTGGAAGGGGAAGCGGTTCATAAACAGGAACTGCTGAAACTTCTGGAGGACCAGGAACAATTGGATTCCAGTGATCGAAAAGAGCGTAGAAAGTGGTTGATACTAGAGCTTCTTAAGGATCAGGAACCCAAAAAACTGTATTACTTTGGAAACAAACTTGGCGTCAGTGAAGCCACCATCAGTAAGGATATGGGAAAGATACAGGACTGGTTTGAACGTTTTAATATAACCATTGTGAAAAAGCAAGGTCTCGGTGTACACCTTTCAGGAAGAGAGAGGGATTACCGAAGGGCGGTGCGAGAGTTTATTGCAGAAAATATGGACACACCCATAATACAAAAAATCTATGAAGGAAACAATGCTACAGCTCAGGAAAGTGTCCGGGTTCAAAGTATTAAGAACAGTTATCAAATATTAAATCAAGAAATTTTAGCGAGAGTCTGCATCTGTTTTGCCAGTATTCAGGATGAACGCATTACCAGATTGACAGAGGAATCCTATATTGGATTGGTCATTCATGTAACAATTGCGGTGGAACGGGTACGAAAGGGAGAGATTATAGAGCCCAATCAGGAACTAATGTCAAAATTGAAAAAAGATGCAGATTTTCAGCTGGCACTTCTAATGATAGGTTCTTTAGAAGAAGAATTTGAAATAGAGATACCGGACATTGAACTGGCTTATATCTGTCTCCATATCAAGGGGGCAAAGATACAGCGGTCAGGTGAAGAAGAACGAAATGAACTGTCACCGGAAAGCCGGGAAGAGATAAGAGCTTTTGTGCATGAGATGATAGTGGCTTATGATGAAACAATTGCAGATATGCTGGAAACAGATGAGGAATTTACGGAGGGCCTGGGCGCCCATCTGCGTCCTACTCTGGTGAGGCTTAGAAATCATATGAACATTGAAAATCCCCATTTAGAAGAGATGAAAGAAACCTATCCAGAAATTTTTAAGCGGTGTCTTTATGTAGGAAAATATATGGAGGCAAGAACCGGAATGGAAATTCCGGAGGCAGAGATTGGTTTTCTTACGATTCACTTTGGAGCCGCTCTGATGCGTCTTGAAATGGAGAGGAGCAGAAAGCGTGTAGTAGATATCGGGCTAATCTGTGCAAGCGGTATTGGAATATCCAGGCTGATGGAATCAAGGCTTTCCAGCTGTATGAAGTCGAGGGTCAGCCTTCGTACCTATGGCAGGGAGGATATTACACCTTATGTCATAGCAAAAGAGGATTTTTTTGTTTCAAGTATGAGTTTCGAAGAAATGGATGCAGATATTATTAATGTAAGTCCTCTGCTTCCGGAACAAGATTTGAACAAGATTGAAGAAAAAGTGGCATATTACGAAAGTCAGACTAAGATTCGCCAGCAAGACCATGACTTTGTAAGTCAGCTTGAGAAAGTGAATGCCCTTTCGGCAGGTATAAAGGATGTGCTGAAAGAATTTCGGTGTGTAAAGGTAAGAAATGACGCTGGATTTTCAGATACTGTTTTGGATATGACGGAGAAGCTGCGTTTCAGTTTTGATGGTGTCAGGATTATTCGTGAGGATATTCAAAGGAGAGAAGAGATCGCAACCCAGATAGTACCGGAAATTGGGATTGGTCTGCTTCATGCAAGAACAGCCGGAGTGACAAAACCATGCATCTATATAGGAACGCCGGAGAATGAAAAGAAATTTTCACATCCCTATTTCCAGGGAATAGAGGCAATTGTGCTGATGCTGATTCCTAAAGATGAGCATAAAGAAGAGAACAGCAGACTGGTTGGAAATATCAGCCAAAGCCTTATGGAGGATGGGGCATTTCTGGCGCTGGTAAAAAGCGGTAACGAAACAAGTGTGAAATCACAGCTAAATTGCATATTTAAACAATATTTTAATCAGTATCTGGATGAAGTGAATCGATAGGTGATAGACAGGGAACGCAATGTTTTTAATAAGGAAATGTTCTTTATTAAAACCCGGGGTTTCCTGTTTTTTTAATCCGTAGGTATCATGATGCACACACGCGCAATAGGAGAACCTGCTCATTCTAGTTTTGGCACTATCCAATGACGTCAAAATGACTTTTGTTTCAA
>CAZUKR010000188.1:0-2801 GCA_964620885.1 uncultured Eubacterium sp. | reverse complement strand
CTATCTATAAAAGATGATGAAGAAATTTGTAAGAGCTTTGCAAAATTTAAAATAAAAGAGATAGAGGGTGTAAAAAAGTACGTAGTAGAAAGGTGTATGCTTATAGGTACTACAAAGAAGGATTATCGTGAGTTATTTCCGGAAAGTTCCAGTGATACATTAGAAGGCCAATTGTTATTAGGTGATCAAATGGGACGGATAGGAGTTGATCCGGAAAATAAACGCTTTTTTTGGGGTTCATTATGCAAAGAGAGGATGGAAAAAGGGGAAAGCATAAAGAAGATGGAAATAGAAGGGCAAAAACCCGATGGAATTATAGAGTATAAGGTATTTGATAAAACCTGGTATTTCTGGTATTACGAAGACTTAAAAAGTGACAAGGTATCCCGTATGTTTGAATATACTCTTGGCAGAGAAGAGGAATAAATCCCTTTAAAAGATAGGGAAAGGAAAAAATGAAGCGGATAATAAAGAGAGTAGCAATAATAGTAGGGATCATTATTTTTATACTAGTTATAGCAATAGTAGGAATAACGGTTTCAGCATTTATGGAGTTTATAGAAGAAGGGCCAACAGAAAATAAGTCAAGTGTCAAAATAGAATACCAGCAGCCCCCACAAAATCCACAAAAAAATTATGATGATATACCGGATGAAGATTATTATCCTACCGTAGAAGAAGCCATGAAGCATAGCGATATGAGCTTTGAGAAGGCAGGAGAATATCAGAGAAATATAGATGAGATAGTGGCTGAATTTGAAAATGAAAGCTATATTTCTATATATTATATTTCTGTAAGAGATGAAGAAGAAATATGTGAATCATTTGCAAAATTTAAGATAAAAGAGATAGAGGGTGTCAAAAAGTACGTAGCAGTAAGATGTATGTTTATAGCAACTACAAAGAAGAATCGTCGTGAGTTATTTCCGGAAAGTTCCAGTGCGACATTGCGAGGGCAGCTATTATTAGGTGACCATAAAGGGGATATAGGTGTCGATCCGGAAAATAAGCGCTTTCTTTGGGGAATGTTATGCGAACAGAAGATGGTAGATGGGGAAAGCATAGAGAAGATGGAAATAGAAGGGCAAAAACCGGATGGAATTATAGAATATAATGTCTTCGATAAGACCTGGTACTTCTGGTATTACGAAGACATAAAAAGTGACAAAGCATCCCGTACACTTGAGTATACCCTTGGTAGAGAAGAGGAATAAATTAATCTGATAAACCCTAATAAAGTACCACCCGTATGGTTTCGTTGCTCATATCCGCCAAGCCTTCTACAGACAGCCCCTGAGCCTGGCACAAATAGATTTGGTCAATAAGTTCAGGGGTAATAACCTCACCGGGAGTAATCAGTGGAATTCCGGGAGGGTATAGGTAAATATATTCCTGACTGATACAGCCCCCAGCATCCTTAAGTGAAATGGTACGACAATCCTTTTCCATTGCATCCGTGAGGGTTAATATCTGCTGGGGGATAGTATAAAGTTTTTGACAGGTTAGAAAAGGTTCTGTTTTCTGTGTTTTTGTATAAGTTTCATCTATCTCCATAAGAGCATTGATGAACCGGTCAAACCCTTCGGAAGTATCCATAAGGCTGGTAAGAGCAATAATATAATGACCGGAGGCCATTTCCATCTGTAAATGGTATTTCTCCAGTAAAATATCATATAATTCCTGTCCCGTCAGTCCGGTATCTCCTGAGGCAATCAGAATTTTAGAAAAATCCCAGTCAAAGCAGAAATTATGTTCACAGAGGGCTGGGGTAAATACCTTAAGATGCTTAAATTTGGCAGTTTGCTGGTAAAAGTTCGTTAGTGTATTGGTAAAGTACGACATAAGTTCAACACCACGTTCTTCCATAGTACGAAGTCCCTGCTCCATAGAAGACATCAACAGATAAGAAGGAGAGCTGGTCTGATAAATTCCAAGAAAACGCTTCAGATTGTCCAGAGGAACACGGTCAGAATTAACATGCAGTATAGCGGTCTGGGTAAAACATGGAAGTGTTTTATGAAGACTCTGAATAACAATGTCAGCACCGCATTCCAAAGCAGAAGCTGGAAACTTTTCTGAAAAAGCAAAATGAGCACCATGGGCTTCGTCTACAATCAGCAGACAATTGCGGGCATGGGCAATATCAGCAATTGCCTTGATATCAGATACTACTCCATCGTAAGTGGGAGAGGTAATAAATACCGCTCCGGTTTCAGGGTGCCTGTCCAAGCTGTCTGCAACATCCTGAGGCATAATAGAGCCCATAATTCCAAACTCTGTCATAGCAGGCAAAATATAAGAAGTTTTAAGCTGGCGCAAAAAAGCCCCATGAAAGGCGGCTTTGTGGCAGTTTCTTCCCATAAGAAGCGTACCGCCCCTTGGCAGTACAGCACTGATTGCACTTAAGATACCGCAAGTACTTCCGTTTATTAAATAAAAGGTTTCTTTGGAACCATAAAGTCTGGCAGCCCGGTCCTGAGCATTTCTCAAAAGCCCTTCTGCATGGTGAAGATTATCAAACCCTTCAATTTCCGTAATATCCACAGTATAAGGATTGGGAAAATCCAAAGCCCTGCGCTTGTGACCCGGCATATGAAAGGGATAATAGTCTGAACGGCTGTAGGAGGTTAATTTTTTATCCAGATAGGGTTCCTGTTCAAAAGATGTTGTCATAATTTTTCCTCAAAAGTGTATTAAAAATCTAATTTCTTAAATTAATATATCATGATTTATAACTAATGTCATTTAAAATGTATATTTTTCCCAGGACTGCATATATTTAACTTATAACACAAAGAAAA
>CAZUKR010000187.1:0-2869 GCA_964620885.1 uncultured Eubacterium sp. | reverse complement strand
CTGCTCATTCTAGTTTTGGCACTATCCAATGACGTCAAAATGACTTTTGTTTCAATTGAAATTGTATGCACAGTGCCTATATAATATAGTTATAAAACAAAGAACGCAATGTAAATAAATGAAAGTTTAAAGAAGGAAGTGAGCATATGATTTTCAAAAAAGAAAAAACTCCTCAACTATTGATGAAATCCAATATTATTACAGGCTGCAAGCCACAAAAGAAAGATACGGTTATCCGCAGCATAGGGAATCTGCTGGTAAAGGCAGGATATGTAAAACCGGACTATGTGGAGGGTATGCTGGAGCGGGAACTTACATTTTCTACCAATATGGGAAATGGAATTGCACTTCCCCATGGAGTAGAGAAAGCCAAAAAAGAAGTCTTACATTCTGGAATTGCTGTGATGGTATTTCCGGAAGGAACCGACTGGGCAGGAGATACTGTAAAAGTAGTAATCGGCATTGCCGGAAAGGGCGAGGAACATCTGGATATCTTATCCCAGATTGCTGAAAATCTATATGATGAAGAAGCGGTGGAACGTCTGGTAAAAATGAATACAGATGATATTCATAACTTGCTGACAGGAAAGGATGTGTAAGAAATGATTATTACCGTAACGATGAATCCGGCTATTGATAAAACAGCAGAACTGGAAAAATTCTGTCACAATGGGCTCAATCGCTTGCAGCATGTAGTCAATGATGCTGGCGGAAAGGGAATCAATGTTTCAAAAACCATTCAGGAATTAGGTGGAGAAACAATTGCTACGGGCTTTTTGGGAAGGACAGGGGCAGATGGAATTACCCAGGTACTGCACCAAAGAGGAATTAAGACAGATTTTGTTTCTGTGGAAGGCGAAGTAAGAACTAATTTGAAGATAGTAGAGCCGGGCGGCATATTGACAGAGTTAAATGAACCCGGTCCTGATATACACAAGAAAGACATAGAGGCTCTGCTGGAAAAGCTGAATTCTTATGCGGATACGGATGCTTTATTCGTACTGGCAGGCAGCGTCCCATCAGGAGTAGATTCCGATATTTACAGACAGATTATTGAGACGGTTCATAAAAAAGGCGCAAAGGTATTTTTAGATGCAGATGGAGCCCTGTTTGTCAATGGACTGGAAGCAAAACCCGATATGATAAAGCCCAATAAATTTGAATTGGAGCAGTATTTTGGAGTAGAGAAGGAAACCACAGAAGAAGAACTGGTGGAACTGGCTCAAAAGATGGTGGATAAGGGAATTTCCAAAGTAGCGGTTTCCATGGGAAAAGATGGGGCGTTGTTCCTCTTTGACGGAAAGGTGATACGAACACCAGGACTTAAGGTAGCGGCACATTCAGCAGTAGGAGCAGGGGATGCCATGGTGGCAGCACTGTCCTATGGAGTTTCACAGAAACTTTCCCTGGAAGAATGCATCCGTCAGGGCGTGGCAGCCTCTGCCGGGGCAGTGATGACCATTGGAACCAATCCTCCGTCAAGAGAGTTAGTGGATCAATTAAAAGAACAGGTAACTATGAGATTTATATAATTACAAAAGGAGAGATAGAATGAAAACAAGAGCAGTAAGAATGTATGGAACAAATGATTTAAGATTGGAAGAGTTTGAATTACCAGAGATTAAAGAGGATGAAATTCTGGTAAAAATTGTAAGTGACAGTATCTGCATGTCCACCTATAAATTGGCAGCCCAGGGGAAGAACCATAAGCGTGCCCCTCAGAATATAGATACAAACCCCATAATCGTAGGTCATGAGTGCGCTGGGGATATTGTGAAAGTTGGTGCAAAATGGCAGGGGCAGTTTCAGCCAGGACAAAAATTTGCTCTGCAGCCAGCACTTAACTATCAGGGGAAACTGGATTCACCGGGATATTCTTATGAATACTGCGGTGGGGATTGTACCTATTGCATTATGCCGCATGAAGTAATGGAGCTGGGCTGCCTCCTTCCTTATGACGGAGAAGCTTACTTTGAAGCATCTCTCGGAGAGCCTATGAGCTGTATTATAGGCGGATATCATGCAAATTATCATACCAATAAGAAAAATTATGAACATGCGATGGGAACAAAACCGGATGGAAATATTATTATACTTGGGGGATGTGGTCCTATGGGACTGGGGGCTGTAAGTTATGCACTCACCATGGAGAACAAACCCAAAAGGGTTGTAGTAACAGATATCAGTGATGAAAAAATTGCCAGAGCAAAAGAAGTGATTTCAGAAGAAAAGGCATGGGCAGAAGGGGTAGAATTAATTTATACCAATACAGCAACAGCACAAGACCCTGTAAAACACCTGATGGATCTCACCGATGGATATGGATATGATGATGTATATGTATACGTGCCAGTGAAAGAAGTAGCAGAGCTGGGAGATAAGATTCTGGCATTTGACGGCTGTATGAACTTTTTTGCAGGTCCATCGGACAATCAGTTTTCAGCACAGATCAATCTGTATAATGCACATTACACCAGTACTCATATCATTGGAACCACCGGAGGAAATAATGATGACTTGATTGAGGCCATTGACCTGGCAGCTCAAGGGAAAATAGAACCGGCAGTTATGGTTACCCATGTAGGCGGACTGGATTGTGTGGCAGAAACAACAATCAATTTACCTAAAATTCCAGGAGGAAAAAAATTGGTTTATACTCAGATAGATATGCCCCTGACTGCAATTGAAGATTTTGAAGAGCTGGGGAAAACACAGCCATTGTTTGCAAAGCTGGATGAATGCTGTAAAGCCAATAATGGATTATGGTCGGTAGAAGCAGAGAAGTGCCTCCTTGAACACTTTAGTAACAAATAAATGAAATGAAAAAGGGGATGGGATTATGATAAAGCAGAAGGTAGTCATCCAGAAT
>CAZUKR010000186.1:0-2878 GCA_964620885.1 uncultured Eubacterium sp. | reverse complement strand
CTGGAATAATCCAGATTAAAAAGGAAAAACTCCAATATCAGAAGAACAACCACAGACAGAATCACTCCTCCTATAATCCACGGAATTTCCTTTCCTTTTCCCAGCAGTACATAGCCTACTAATAAAATTACAGACTCTACCACACTTCCGGCTATCCCTGCAATTCTCCATGCGTGTTCTATGGACATCCGGCGTATTACATATACCACAAGAGATGTAACAATAAATGCTGCAATTACCACAAACATTTCGTAATTCTCCAGCAGCATTTTCAAAGCCATTGTCACCTTAGAACTTTTTTCAGTCTCCTCTACCGCCGTAAAATTTGCAATATTCTCCTGTACACCTTTTACATAATAAAAGGTTATAATTCCGCAAACCATAGACAAATAAGATGAGGGTTCCCGCAGCAGTCCAACTGCCACCGGTACTGGATACGGCAATTTAAAGGAACACAAGATTGATGTGATTATGGTACTGTATCCATTTTTAGGTGCAAATCGGTAATACATAAAAAACATTAACACAAACAGGCAGACTCCCACCAGACAGACCTCAAGAGACAGTGCCGACAAGTGGGCAATTATCAGTCCACTTGCAATTATCACACTTGCATTAATAGGAAGAAACGCCCCCAGTAATGCAAGAATCAGCACAACGGCCGGATTATTAAGCCGTTCCATATATCCCATCTTGCTGTTAATCAGCCAGAATGCTGTTAGTGCCAATATAAATTTCAATGCCGTTACTACGTATATTTCATATTTTCCATAAAGATTACGTAATTTTTCCCGCAATTCTAAAAATTTTGTCATTCCCAATCCTCCGCCGGTTGTAATTTTTCTTCCCGCTCCTGAAGTTTGATTACTTTTTTAATATCTGCATGATATTTTTTCACACTGGCAGTGGCTTTGCTATATTTACGATTATATACACAAAAAGCAATCACTAGATATACCACAACAAAAACAACATATATTATCAATATGGATATTCCAAACTGAATTAAATCCATCTTCACCAGTTCTTCTGTCAGGGTTTTCATACTATATACACCCCAAAACAAAAATAAAATACCAAAAGATATGGTCGATGATATAAAGGTCTTTATCATCTGATACCCCACATAATCCTTCCGGTAATATTGCTTAACTGGCATATATTCTTTTCCTTCGCCTGCTTCATATGATGCCATTTTGGTCATAATACGAATGCGCTCTTCATTTAACATCGGCCTCACCGTCCATCTTTTTTGAAGTCAATTTTTTTTATTATATCATACCTTACTGCAATAGAAAAGCCTTTCAGTGCAAAGAATCCCCTCTGGCACACATCCTTAGCAGATTTCTTCTGCAATGGCCAATTTCTATTTTTATATTTTATACCTGTAAAAACTCAAAAACTGCCGCAACAATCCACGGCAGTTCTCCTTAGTTATTTAAGAAATCTCATTCTGTCACGTTCGCGTGCTGGTTTCTGGGGTTCTAATTTTTCTGGTCGCTTAATTGCCCCGCTCAATTCATTCTGTAAAGACACTCTACACTTATCGCAAAATTTTCCCGTAAGTACAGGCCCTCCACAGTTCTCACAATCCAGCGTAATCTGTGATTCTGCTGTAAAGGTCAGACGTTCATCTCTTACCCATTGCTTTATCTGTTTTACACTTACCTCATTCTCTTCAGCAATCTCATTCATCTGTGCCTTAGGATGCTCTCCCAGATAATCTTTTACCTGCTGAAACTTATCTTCCAAATCAGCTACGCATGCCGGACATAGCGGAGGTCCCTGCAAATAATTAAAAAGCCTTCCGCAACCTTTGCAATTTTTTACTTCCATATTTATTCCTCCTAGTATCCTCTTCCGATACAGACACTGATACAATATACATGGTCCACACCGGACTTTCGTAATTCTGCGGCAGCTTCGTTTATTGTACTGCCAGTGGTGTATATATCATCCACCAATAAGATATACCTTAATTGTACATTATTTGTATACGTTTTAAAAGCCCTTTTCAAATTATTTTTGCGTTCTGTATCACTTAGGTTCTTTTGGACCTTTGTTTTCCTCACTCTTTTTAGTAAATTATCATATACCGGCAGTCCCATCTGCCTTCCAATTTCCTCTGCCACCAATTCTGCCTGATTATATCCCCTCTGCTGTTTTTTGGTCCGATGAAGGGGAATTGGAACAATCGCCTCTATTCCCTGTCTTCTTATCCATTCTCCATACACCCGCACTAGCTCACTACTGTAAAAATGGGCATATTCCCGTCTGTTCTGATATTTAAATCGATACATGGATTGTTTCATCTTACCTTTGTAAAGCCACAGTGCCTTTCCCTGAACATACTGCCTTTTATGCTTTTCACAGTCATAACAATATTCTTCCTGCTCATTTTCAATGGGCTTTCCGCACTTCTTACATACAGGTTCCCTAACATATTCCGGTATCTTCTCACAGGAAGGACAACATTTCTCCGGTTCTAGAAAAACAGATGAATACAGTACCTTATCACACACAGGACATCTGGGGGGAAATAATAAATGTAAAATATTTTCTTTTTGAATTTTCATATCTTCTAAAAAAATCTCTCAAACCATTTTCATGGTAGCATATTTTTCTTAGAAATTCTATAAAGTTTTTCTTAAATATTTGTTATGACAAAAGCTCTTTTATTCTCATATTCAATCCGGTATAGCGCTTCTGTTCGCTGATATTTCCTATCATTTCCTGAAAGATGACATCATTTCCTACCAAAGTAACACATTTCCTTGCACGAGTTACCGCAGTATATAATAAATTCCGATTCATCAACATTCGAGGACCGCTCAACAGCGGAACCACCACCGCCGGATACTCACTTCCCTGAGACTTA
>CAZUKR010000185.1:0-2883 GCA_964620885.1 uncultured Eubacterium sp. | reverse complement strand
GTGCATTATGAATGGCTGCTATTACAACCTTTAAGGCTTTGATTCTAGCATATTTCTTATCATTGGATTCCAGTATGTTCCATGGTGCATAAGATGTATTTGTTTTTTGCAGCATTTCATTGACTGCTGCCTCATATAAATCCCATTTTTCCCGGTTGCGCCAATCCTCCGCTGTTATCTTCCATTGTTTTTTAGGATCATTCTGCCGCTGATTAAACCGTTCCAACTGGGTATCCTTATCAATCTGTACCCAGAATTTTATAATCACTGCTCCCCAGTCAGAAAGTTCCTTTTCAAACTCATTGATTTCATTATAGGCTCTTTGCCAGTCATTCTCTGTGCAAAAGCCCTCCAACCGCTCTACCATAACTCTTCCATACCAGGTTCGGTCAAAAATCCCGATATGGCCTGTCTTAGGCAGGCGCTTCCAAAAACGCCAAAGATAGTGCCTTGCCTTTTCATGGGGTTCCGGACTGGCAATGGGATGCACTTCAAATCCCCTTGGATCCAACGCTTCTGTAATCCGCTTGATATTGCCGCCCTTTCCTGCTGCATCCCATCCCTCGTAAGCTATGATTACGGGAATTTTTTTTCGATACAACTGATTGTGAAGGCTGCTAAGTTTCTCATGAAGCTCCTCCAGTTCGGTCTTATACTCTTCCTCCGTGAAGGCTTTATCCAGCGCCGTCTCACTTAGCTTTGGTATCTTTTCTAAAGGAAATATATTTTGCAAAAGCGGGACTGCCTGAGCGCTGTTCTTCAGCGCAGTATCAATACCGCTGACCAAGATTTCCAACACCTGTAATTCTGCCCATTTTTTATTTTTAGCATCTATAATATACCAGGGATCTTCCGATGCATTAGTATCATTCAAATATCGGTCAAATGCCTTCATACATTTTTCATAATGCTTATTCTGCCAGTTATCTTTGCTGCTTATCCGCCATCTGGTGTTCTTATTCTCCTCCAGCCCTTGAATTCGTCTCTTCTGCTCATTCTGGCTAATCTGAAAAAAGAATTTCATTACCAGATATCCATTATCAGTCATCTGGCGTTCAAACCGCCGGATACTGTCTACTTTTCTCTTATAATCTTTTTCTTTTAACTCTCCCTGCAAACATTCATGAGTCACCTCATCCATCCAGCCTGCATCCAAAAACATAAACTTCCCTGCCTCTGGAATTTTTATAAAATACCGATAAAGGAAAGGTTTCCTTCGTTCTTCTTCTGTTGGCATATCCATAGTGGCTACTTTAAAAAAGCGCGGATCAATATTACGAATTACCTTTCCCAGAACGCTTCCTTTTCCAGCCGTCCCCCAGCCTTCAAATAACACCAAAACAGGCAGACCATGTTCCTTTATCTTCATCTGCTGTTCTGACAGCTTGGCCTGTGCCGCCTTTCGTCTTTCTTCTAATTCCCCTTCTTCTGGTCTTTGTGGTCTATTCCAGTTTCCCAGCATAACCTTGTCCTCCTTTTAACCAGCCATTATCCCCGAACGCTAAAGCCCTGATCCTCCTTCAATTCCATTTGTTCCCGCAATATCCTATCAATTCGTATATAATCATCCTGTTGCAATCTTTGAACAATCCGATCTATCAGTTCCTGGGTTCCCTGCAGTTCTACTGTTACAGAACCATCATACTCATTATGGGCAAATCCGGTCACTCCGCAATTGCGCGCCAGACAGGACACCTTATATCGAAATCCTACTCCCTGTACTCGTCCAGTAAATACCATGTGTTCTCTTATTTTCATTATCTTATTAAATTCTCCCATTCCTCCGGCTTAAATCCTGTTACAATTCCTTTTTCTGTTACAAGTACCGGTCGTTTCACCAGCATTCCATCCGTAGACAAAAGTTCGTATTTTTCTTCCAGAGACATTTCAGGAAGTCGGTCTTTCAGCTTCATTTCCTTATACAACATTCCACTGGTATTAAAGAATTTCTTAATATCCATACCACTTCTTTCATGCCATTCCTTTAATTCTTCTCTGGTGGGATTCTGTTCCTTGATATGGCGATCAACAAACGTTACTTTCTGTCCCTCCAACCACTTTTTTGCCTTCTGGCAAGTCGTACATTTGGGATATTCTACAAACAAAATTTCCATACTGCTCTCCTTTACCATTTCGTAGCCTTTACTGTTATCTATCTTTTTAGTATAAATATCTTTTACTTGATTTTCAAGTATCTGACTCCCCTTTTTTACTGGTTATCCCTCAATCTTCTGTAACCGTAAAAACCTCCTCAATGGTTACATGAAATACTTTAGCAATATTCCAGGCAAGCACTAATGAGGGATTATATCGTCCTTTTTCCAAATTACCAATTGTTTCCCTGCGAACACCAACTAATTTTGCTAAATCATCTTGTTTCATATTATATTTTGCTCGAAATTCTTTTATCCTGTTCTTAATCATTTCTCAAGCCCCCACGTTTCCTTAAATCCATAGAACGCAGTAGATAGAGCATAAACAATAACTGAAATAGACCAGCCCCAGGCAAAACCCATTAATAAGGCTTCATTCCCTGTTTGACTATGAATGAAAAAGTTTATCAAAGCTACCATTGCAGTCACAATTATTCCACAATAAAAAGCTCTGGACGCTGACTTGTTCATGTATTCTTCCAGCATTTCATCGGATTTCAGAAAGAAATATTGAAAATTTACTACAAATGCAAAGAAAGCAAGAAACCCTTTTTCATTTGTAAATATCCCGATAAATCCTAACAAAGAGAGCATTCCCATTGCCCCATATAAATAACGACGACTTTTCATATTATATTCCTCCTCATGTGGTGTATTTGTATCTTTATGTTGCAAATATACCACACTTTAGTGAAAGTGTCAAAGAAAACAATATACATTTTGTAAACAG
>CAZUKR010000184.1:0-2897 GCA_964620885.1 uncultured Eubacterium sp. | reverse complement strand
CTGACAGAACTGCACAATCGAAATAAGTGTAATATAGACATTTCTAAGCTGGAGAACAAACCTCCCCAAAGTATAGGAATCGTATATATTGATTTAAATGGTTTAAAGGAGGCAAACGATCAGATTGGTCATGCTTATGGCGATAGGCTTCTGATACATCTTGCCAATGCCATGCGCAAAGCATTTGAAAAGAATGTCTACCGTGTTGGTGGAGACGAGTTTGTTGTTTTATGTGTCGATATTACAAAGGAGGAGTTCGAGAAGAAGGTTGAGAAATTTTATGAACTGCGGGACAGTCAGGATATATTTTCGGCAGCTGTGGGTACAGTCTGGAAAGATAAGACCATCCATATCAGAGAGGAAATCAAGCAGGCAGATAAGTTGATGTATGCAGATAAACAAAGATATTATAAGAGAAAGAAAGTAATGAGTGGCGGGTATTACTCTAAGGTATAAATAGTTTGTATTTAAATTGGATTCACTTTCTAAAGTATATTTCATGAGGAGTCGCAACATGAGAAGAAAAGCAATGGTTAAGGGAAGTGCATTTATTGTTGGGGTGTTATTATGTATTTTAGGGATGCTGTTTCTGTACTCAAAGTTTTTGGAAGCGGAATTAAGCAAAAATACAACAAGAACATTAAAAGAGATATCCCAGCAAAGTGCAACTATTATCAATAATGAAGTGAAGTCAGAATTGGATCTGCTGGGAGAAATTGCTAAGAAGGTCAGCCGGGACGAAAGGGAATTTGAGATTGAGCGTGTAATGACTGAATTAGAAAAGACAGCTAAAACCCATGAGTTTAAGATTATGGGGCTGATTCTTAATACTGGAGAGGTCTATAACACGGAAGGTCTTCAGCTTGATGTTCCGGATATAATCACAAAGTATAGCAGTGTGTTTCAGGGAGAAAGCATAGTTACAGATCGCATGACGGATCGAATGGATGGGGAGCACATTGTACTCTATGGAGTTCCTGTGTATGTAGAGCATGAGGTAGTAGCGGTATTATTTGCTGCTTATTCTATTGCTGATTTTAAAGAACTGTTGTCTATAGAGACTTTTGAGGGGAATGGATACAGCTATGTGATGAAGCAGAACGGAGATAAAATTGTTGACTCCATTCATCCCAACAGCTTTCGGAATTTTACAAATATATTTGAAGTTATTATTTCTGCCGATGGGGGAAATGCGCCAGCCTGTGAAGAACTGCGTGCAGGAATGCAGGAAAATAAGTCAGGACATATACTGTTTTTTAATAAAGAATTAAAGTATATGCAGTATACGCCCCTTGAAGTAAATGACTGGTATCTTCTTAGCGTGGTACCTACCCATGTAATAGATGAAAGTGCCGAGCTGATAATGGAACGCACATTTATTGTATGTAGTACTGCCGTTATGGTAGTGATTTTGACAATCGCATATTTTTTCAATATAAAACAAAAAGATAAGGAAAAATATGATAATTTACTTTATGTGGATTCTATTACAGGAGGTGCATCTTATACCAAGTTTGTTCTGGATGCTGGAGGGAGCCTGGCTTCCAATAAGAAAAATGTAGCTTTCCTGGCAATTGAATTGGTAAATATGAATGTACTTTTTGAGAAATATGGTAATGATAAATGTAATGAGATTTTACGGTTTGTTCATCATACCATCAAAGAAGTTACCCACCAGGATTCTATATCAGCCAGGGTAACTTCCAACGAATTTGTACTTTTGGAACACTTTGATTCCAAAGAAGATATGGTAGGCCGCATTCAGGAATTCCGGGAAGCAGTGACAATTCCGCCTGAGGAAATTGTTTGTGGTGTTATTCTTCAGCCTGTAATTGGTATTTATCTGGTGGACGGTAGTACGAAAGATATTATACGAATGCAGAATTTTGCAATGATGGCAAAGACTTCTTTGGAAGAAGGACATGGGGAGTTCTATGCATTCTATGATGATTTGTACAAGGATACGCTTCTGCGGAATAAGCAGCTGGAAGATGAAATGGTAATAGGCAGGCAGAATGATGAGTTTGTGCCTTATTTTCAGCCGAAATACGATACGGTTACCCGGCAGATGGTAGGTGCAGAGGCATTGGTGAGATGGATTAAGGCAGATGGTACTGTGGTTTCACCAGGTGAATTTATTCCCTATGCGGAGCATAGCGGATTTGTTGTCCAAATTGACAAAATGATGTTTAAAAAGGTGTGTATGAAGCAGAGGGAACTGATGGATCTTGGAATTAAACCTGTACCTATTTCTGTTAACCTTTCACGAAAGGTACTCTATGACGCTGGATTTATAGACGAATTTCTAAGTATTATGCAGGAATATAACATTCCACAGGAGCTGGTGGAGCTGGAGCTGACAGAGAGTACAGTATTTTCTAATGAGGATGAGTTCCGAAATATTACGATGGAAATCCGCAAGCGGGGCTTTAAGATTTTAGTAGATGATTTTGGTATTGGTTACTCCTCTCTTATGATGCTGAAATCCGTTTTAGTTGATGCAATCAAGCTGGATAAGAGTTTTATTGATGATTATAGGGATTGTAAGGGTTCTGAAGTAATTATCAGTATTATTTCATTGACCAAAAAACTGCAAATTCCCATTATAGTTGAAGGGGTGGAAACACAGGATCAATATGAATTCCTGCTGGGAATGAATTGTGACACGATTCAGGGGTATTACTTTGCCAGACCGATGCAGTTTGAGGAATTTCAAAAATCTCTTATTTGAAGGGAAAATGGCAGCAGGCAGAATCAAATTCCTTTGAACATCCGGAGCATAGGAAATAGATAGAGAATATAAAAGGAATTAAAAAGTTTTTTGACAGTAATCTAATGTGACGCTAGGGTAAAGTTTTTGTAGGAAAAATTAAATAGATAAAGAAGAAGCACCTGTT
>CAZUKR010000183.1:0-2955 GCA_964620885.1 uncultured Eubacterium sp. | reverse complement strand
TTTAATGCTTCAACTACAGAAATATAAGCATCGTGAAGTTGAATATATTTTCCAACCAGAGCAATTTCTACTTCTTTATTGAGATGGCGTAATGCGTCAACCATATCAGTCCAGTCGCTTAAATCAGGTTCCGGACAATCTAAACGCAGACATTCACAGGCTACCTGTGCAAGACGTTCTTTTTCCATAGCCAGAGGTGCTTCATATAAATATTCCACATCCAGATTCTGGAGAACATGTCCGGTAGGTACATTACAGAATAAGGCAATCTTATCCTTGGTTCCCTGATCTACTTCGTGCTCAGAGCGGCATACAATAATATCCGGCTGAATACCCATACCCTGTAATTCTTTTACGCTTGCCTGGGTTGGTTTTGTTTTCATTTCGCCGGAAGCATTCAGATAAGGAATCAATGTAACGTGAATTAGAATGGCGTTTTCACGGCCGACCTCATGCTGGAACTGTCGAATAGACTCCAGAAAAGGCTGGCTTTCAATATCACCAACAGTTCCGCCTATTTCAATAATAGCGATTTGTGTTTCCTTTGTGGTGAAGTCACGATAAAAACGGCTCTTAATTTCATTGGTAATATGAGGGATAACCTGAACAGTTCCACCGCCATAGTCACCGCGGCGTTCCTTTTGAAGTACAGACCAGTAAACCTTACCGGTTGTTACGTTGGAATTTTTATTCAGGATTTCATCGATAAAACGTTCATAATGTCCTAAGTCCAAATCAGTTTCTGCGCCATCATCGGTAACAAAAACCTCGCCATGCTGAATCGGGTTCATAGTTCCCGGATCAATGTTAATATATGGGTCGAATTTCTGCATGGTGACTTTGAATCCGCGAGCTTTTAACAAACGCCCCAGAGACGCAGCTGTAATTCCCTTACCAAGTCCGGATACAACACCACCAGTGACAAAGACGTATTTTACGGGCATAGGTAGTTCCTCCTTTTATATGTGAAATGTTTCTGTTTGTTTGATCAATAACCAATATATTATACTACCTTGTTTTCAAGAAAGCTAGAACTTTTTTTAAAAACTTTGTTGAAAAGAAAAAGAATTTAGAAAAACTTTATAAATATGAAGAAAAGTTTAGGAAGAATATATTGATTTTCCTGATAATTAAACATATAATAGTAACGTATTGCAGACAGAAGGTGTAATACTCTAGGAGGAAATAAATGGAGAACAAAGGAAATAATAATGGAGGCGGCAAAAACAGCGGCGGCGGAGGCAATAATAAAAATGGAATGACAGTCTTAATGTTCTGTCTGACTGCACTGCTGGTACTGTTTTTGGTAAGCACAATGAATAGCTGTGTGAACAAAGCCTTAAATCGAGAAATTAAATATTCAGAATTTCTGGATAAAGTAGAAAGTGACCAAGTAGAAAGTGTAACGTTTGATGCTGGTAAAATACAGATTTTGACAAAGGAAGAGGCTAAGAAAGATAAAGTAGGCAGAGTTATTTATTATACAGCGGACTTGAATGATGAGCGTCTGCTGGCCATTCTGGATGAGCATAAGGTACAGTATGGCGGAACCATAGAAGATATGTCATCTGCTATTCTCTGGAACATGCTTAGCTATATTATTCCGCTGGTACTGGTTTGGGTACTGCTCTATTTTCTAATATTCCGCAAGATGGGAAGCGGCGGAATGATGGGGGGAGTAGGAAAGACGACTGCCAAGGTATATGTAGAGAAGTCCACAGGAGTTAACTTTAAAGATGTTGCGGGACAGGATGAGGCGAAGGAATCCTTGCAGGAAGTAGTAGACTTCCTTCATAATCCTAAAAAGTATACAGATATCGGAGCAAAGCTTCCAAAGGGAGCATTGCTGGTAGGACCTCCGGGAACCGGAAAAACGCTTTTGGCAAAAGCAGTGGCAGGAGAGGCAAGAGTGCCATTCTTCTCTCTGGCAGGTTCGGACTTTGTAGAAATGTTTGTAGGTGTAGGAGCCTCTCGTGTAAGGGATTTATTTAAAGAGGCACAGAAACAGGCACCATGCATTATCTTTATTGATGAAATTGATGCCATTGGTAAGAGTCGTGACAGTCGCTACGGCGGTGGAAATGATGAACGTGAACAGACACTGAATCAGCTCCTTGCAGAGATGGATGGCTTTGATACGTCCAAAGGACTTTTGATTCTGGCAGCTACCAACCGTCCGGAGGTTCTGGATAAGGCATTGCTGCGTCCGGGACGATTTGACCGAAGAATTATTGTAGACAAGCCGGACTTAAAGGGAAGGGTCGAGACTTTGAAAGTACATGCAAAGCATGTATTGATGGATGAAACCGTAGATTTGGACGCAATTGCATTGGCAACCTCAGGAGCCGTTGGGTCAGATCTTGCCAATATGATAAATGAAGCTGCAATCAATGCAGTAAAGAATGGAAGAAAATGCGTGAACCAGTCCGATTTATTTGAGTCGGTGGAAGTGGTTATTGCAGGTAAGGAAAAGAAAGACCGTATCATGGGACCAAAGGAAAAGAAAATGGTTGCATATCATGAAGTAGGTCATGCATTAGTAACAGCACTGCAGAAGGATGCAGAGCCGGTTCAGAAGATTACAATTGTACCAAGAACCATGGGAGCGCTGGGCTATACCATGCAGGTACCAGAAGAAGAGAAATTCCTTATGACAAAGGGTGAGTTAATTGCTCATCTGGTTACTTATATGGGGGGACGTGCAGCAGAAGAAATTGTGTTTGATTCTGTAACTACTGGAGCGTCTAACGATATCGAACAGGCAACTAAAATTGCAAGAGCCATGGTAACACAGTACGGTATGTCAGAGAAGTTCGGTCTGATGGGACTGGTAACTGTTGAGAATCAGTATCTGGATGGACGTGCCAGTCTTAATTGCGGAGAAGAGACCGCATCTCAGATTGACAAGGAAGTTATGAAGATTCTGAAGGAAAGCTATGAAGAAGCAAAACGGCT
>CAZUKR010000182.1:0-2957 GCA_964620885.1 uncultured Eubacterium sp. | reverse complement strand
TCAGCTGTATTAGAGATAGAATATCTCATTCCTGCGAAACCTGACTGATAGATCAGATCTACGATCAGGTTTCGCAGGCATGAGATATTCTATTTCCAACACTGCTGAATACGGTGATTATATTACAGGACCTAAGGTTGTAACAGAAGAAACCAAGAAAGCAATGAAAGAAGTTTTAGCTGATATCCAGGATGGTACATTTGCAAAAGATTTCTTAGTAGATATGTCTCCAGCAGGACGTCAGGTTCACTTTAAAGCAATGAGAAAGAGAGCTACTGAGCATTCATCAGAAGCAGTTGGTAAAGAAATCCGTAAGCTTTACAGCTGGAATAATGAAGAAGATAAGTTAATCAATAACTAATTATTACATAAAAAACACTCTGAATTCAGAGTGTTTTTTTGTGCTGAAAATGAAGTATCCTCACCAATATTGATAAAAATGAAATAGTTTGATATTGACAATACTGTGTGATGTACAGTATAATGCAATTAAGAGGTGATGATATGGGAGAAGAAAAGGACTTGATGGTAAATCTAAGTCAGGAACTGCGTAGAGGTACCCTGATATTAAGTGTCCTAAGTCAGTTAAGGGAAGAAAGATATGGCTATGCTCTGGTGGAACAGTTGGACCAGAAAGGGGTTTCCATTGACCCTAATACCTTGTATCCATTGCTCAGGAGATTGGAAAAACAAGGGATTCTGTGTAGCGAGTGGGAGATGGGAGAGTCTAAACCGAGAAAATATTACAAAAGGACTCAGCTGGGAAATGAAATATATATGGGATTAAAGAAACAGTGGGAATACATCTCATCCAGCATGAAAAATTTATTAGAGGAGGAATAGCAGTATGACAGAGAAAGATCAGGATATGAGAGAACGGTATATTTATCAGGTGATCCGTCGTATGCCGAAAAATCAAAGAGAAGAAATCCGGATGGAGTTAAAAGAATTAATCAGCGATATGTGTGAACATGATTCTATGGAGGAGGTATTAGCGAAGCTGGGAGAACCGGAAGTATTTGCCAGAAAATACCGGGATGGGAATGAGTATATCATCGGTCCTAAATATTATTATGATTATATCTGGGTACTTAAAATTGTACTTGCCTGTGTTTTGCTATCCGGTATAATCTCTTCTGCAATCAACCCATTGATAGAACTGGACTGGTCAACAGGGGGCATAAATACAGTTGTATCACTGATTGTAGATATAATTATAGAATTCAGCGGAAATATAATAATATCAGGTATTGGAGCATTTGGTACTGTCACTTTGGTATTTGCTTTTTTGGAGCATCAGAATGTAAAAGTAAACTTAAAACAAAAAGAAACATGGTCACCAGAGAAATTACCTTCTGTACCAGATAAAAAAGTGGAAATCAGCAGAGGGGAAAGCGTGGCAGGGATTGTATTTACAGTATTTTTTGGAGCGATTCTTCTGTTTGCACCGGAACTGATAGGAGCCTATGTTATGGAAGAAGGACAGCTCATTAAAACAATTCCAATTTTTAATCTGGAGAAGTGGAATGTTATATTACCATTTCTGATGGCGGGATTTGGAATCTGCTTTGTGGATGAGATGATACGTCTGGTAACTGGATGCTATTGTAAAGTAGTGATGGTTAGTAATATAGTGACAGGAATATTGCAGATGATACTTAGTATTGTTATAATAAAAGTATTACCGTTTTGGAATGTGAACTTCGCCAAAGAAGTTTCCGTTGCATTTGACAGGGAATTTACATCAAAGGGAGACCTCATGCATTATTGGGGAAGCGGTGTGGTATCGAATATTTTACTTGCAGTAATTTTTGTAGCAATAATGATTGAAGTAAGTGTGACCATTTATAAGACATTGCGCTATTGTACAAATTAGGAGATAGTGCAGTGCACCAAAAAAGCAGGAGAATATGTATGCAGGATGGAATTATCCAGGAAACATTGACAGAAATGCTTCCGTTTTATGCAAAATTGGAACCAAATATATGGGAAATGCTGAACTCATCGGCAGCCATTCATACTTATACATCCGGTACTATTTTACATGCAGGCCGTGATGATTGTGCAGGCTTGTTCTTTATAAAAGCAGGAAGAATCCGGGCATATATTGTAACAGAGGATGGAAAGGAAATTACACTATTTCGTCTCTTAGAAGGGGACGTGTGTATTTTTTCAGCGTCCTGTATGCTGAAAAACATAACCTTTGATATCTGGATAAGTAGTGAAACCCAAGTGGAAGCGCTGCAGATTCCGGCAAAAGTATTTCAGGCCTGTACCCAGAAGGAAATACTGCTTTCTAACTTTATGAACGATATTGTCAGTTCTAGGATGTCGGATGTTATGTGGGTATTGGAACAAATACTTTTTAGCAGTTTTGACAAAAGATTAGCAGGCTTCTTACTGGAGCAGGCAGTCTTGGAGGAAAGTAATACCTTTAAGATTACCCACGAACAGATTGCGAATCATCTGGGAAGTGCCAGAGAAGTAGTTTCCAGAATGCTGAAATATTTTTCGGGAGAAGGCTATATCAGATCTGCTCGGGGTACAATCGAGATTTTGGACGAAAAGGCATTGCGGAGAATTGCATAAGAATAACGAAAAGGGTGTTGTCGGGAAATTCAATTTTCTTTTTATTGAATTTCCCGACAACACCCTTGTGTTATATTAAGAAAATGTTCGAATAGAACGGTATTTAAGCAGAGCCAATAGGCTCTTTTTTATATTACAGGAAAGACCTTGTTACACTAACGTATGAAGTTTGTGATTTCCTGTAATATAAAACGCTCCGCGCAGGATGCACACGCGCGCCAGAGGAAGAAGTCGCAGAGGCGACGGCGCGCGGCGCAGCAAAGTGCCTTCTCCCTCAAGATTGGGGGCAGGGGAGTTGAAGTGTCGAAGACACTTTGTTCAATAAACGGAATACAATAAAGTAGAAAGACTGGTTTGATGTCGTTTTA
>CAZUKR010000181.1:0-3024 GCA_964620885.1 uncultured Eubacterium sp. | reverse complement strand
TACATGTAAACAAATTATAAATTTTTCTTTAAATCCATATCACAAGTTTGATTTTTAGAAAATATGGTGTTAGAATGATAAAAGAGGGAAAGTCAGATAAGAATTTTTATCTGACTTTTAAAATAGAAAGAGAATATGAAGTGAAAGGATAAGGATAATGAGGAAAAAGTACGGTATAAGAATTCTGTCGGCAATTATGGCTGTTTCAATTATGTTTAGCCAAATGCCCCTGGAACAGACATTTGCAAAAGAAGTTGTACAGCCAGAGCAGTCGGTGCAGGGAGACGAAATAATTCCAGAGGAGGGAGAAGCAGAGAGAGAAATTCCAGAAGCAGAAGGAGCGGAGAAAGAGATTCCAGAAGCAGAAGGAACGGAGAAAGAGATTCCAGAAGCAGAAGGAGCAGAGGAAGAGATTCCAGAAGCGGAAGAAGCAGAGGGAATACAGCAGGAAGAAGAAACATTATTAAATTATGTGTTTGTAGAAAAGCCATATCTGATAGCACCAGATGAACAGAATATTATGGCAAGTATAGGAACAGATGCCACCGTACTTGAAAGTGCGGTACTTCAATATAAGAATATGGAAACCGGGGAAGTATTTGAAACTCCGGCAGCTGAGATAACCGGAAATACTGTACTATTTACGACAAGTCATCAAGAGCGGCTAGAAGAAGCGGAGTACCAATTAACAGGAGCAACTTATGTCATTAATGGCAAGCAGTATACGATTGATTTTGCAACAGTAGGAATGGATATCAAGTATGGTGTGAATAAGGAGATAGAAACCACCCCGGATGATATAGTGGTTGTAGAAGAAAATATTCCTGAAGTTGAGGCAAATATAGTAACTACAAATGAAGAGGGACAGGTACTTTCAGAACAGGATATACAGCAGGCTCTCCAAAACGGTGTAGATTCTGTTCATATGGTTCAGGCATTCAGCAATTTTGCAAGAGCAGCGAGTTCTTCTAAGGGTAATCTTGTTGTAGTGTTGGATCCGGGACACGACAGCACTCATGCAGGTGCACAGAAGAATGGTTATGGAGAAGAAAATCTAGTTCTTAAAATTGCTAAGTATTGTAAAGAAGAACTGGAAAAATATAGTGGGGTAACTGTCTATATGACAAGGACTGGTGCAGACTGTCCGAACGGAGGAAGCAGTGTGAATGCTGCGACTTGTAATGCCAGAAGAGTCGAATTTGCAGCTTCTAAAAATGCAGATGTATTTGTAAGTTTTCATTTGAATTCAAATGGGAGTACAAGTCCAAATGGTGCCGGAGTATATTATCCAAACAGCAATTACAGACCAGACTTGGGACAAGAAGGAAAGGAATTGGCAAAGAAAATTTTTGAAAAATTAAGTGAAGTGGGGTTGGATTCTTGGGCAGGAGGGACACTGATTCGCAATTCAGAGGATAATACATTGTATCCAGATGGTTCTCTTGCAGATTATCTTGGTATAATTCGCAGATGCAAGGAAGCAGGAATCCCAGCCGTATTGATTGAACATGCATTTCTAAGCAATACGGGAGATGTAAATAATTTTCTTAATTCAGATGCAAAACTCAAGAAATTGGGTGTTGCAGATGCAACAGCAATTGCGGAATATTATGGATTGGGAGTGAATAGTGGTAATACTTATAAGGGAATAGATTATTCTGCCGTATATGATTTTGATTATTATATTAGTAAATACAGTGATATAAAAAAGGCATATGGAAATAATCCTGCAAAAGCATTGCAGCACTTTGTAGAATTTGGAATAAAAGAAGGCCGTCAGGCAAAAGAGACTTTTCAAGTACAGTCTTACTACAACAAATACAAAGATTTGCGGCGTGCCTACGGTAACGACTTGAAATCCTATTATCTTCATTACATAAAAAATGGACAGAAAGAGGGTAGAACAGCCACTGGTGTTACCAGTATACAAAATTGTGAAACTGTTTATAACGGGTTAGATTATTCTGCCGTATATGATTATAACTATTATACAAGTAAATATGGTGATATAAAGAAGGCATATGGAATCAATGATACAAGTGTGCTGAAACACTTTGTCGAATTTGGAATGAAAGAAGGCCGTCAGGGAAGGTCAGACTTTAATGTGAATACATATAAGAATCGTTATGTGGATTTACGTAATGCGTATGGGAAGGATTTGAAATCCTATTATGTGCATTATATAAAGTTTGGAAAAAAGGAAGGAAGAACAGGGGCTGGGAGTGCTGAACTTACTGGGGGAGTGACAAAACTAAATGGAATAGACTATTCTCTAGTGTATGATTATAATTATTATACTAATAAGTATAGTGATATGAAGAAGAATTATGCCGGAGATGATATGGCAGCCCTAAAGCATTTTGTGGAATTTGGAATGAAGGAAGGCCGTCAGGCAAAAGGGACTTTCCAAGTACAGTCTTATTACAACAAATACAAAGATTTACGTCGTGCCTACGGTAATGACCTGAAGTCCTACTATCTTCATTACATAAGAAATGGACAGAAAGAGGGAAGAACAGCCACCGGTGTTACCAATATACAAAATTGTGAAACTGTTTATAATGGGGTAAATTATTCTGCTGTATATGATTATAACTATTATACAAGTAAATATGGTGATATAAAGAAGGCATATGGAATCAATGATACAAGTGCGCTGAAACACTTTGTGGAATTTGGAATCAAGGAGGGGCGTCAGGGAAAGTCAAACTTTAATGTAAACTATTACAGAAGTAATTACTCTGATTTAGAAGCAGCTTATGGAAACAATCTGAAATCTTACTACATTCACTATATTAATTTTGGAATGAAGGAAGCCCGTATTGCAGACAAACAAATCTATACAAATATTATGGGGAGTTCACAGACTAACGTAAGGCAGTTGATGGCATATTATAATGCCAATAATTCTTACCCAGCCTTTTACAATTCCACAGATGCTCCGAATCTTCAGACTTTTTGTCAGATTTATTTAGATGAATGCAAGATGGAGGGAGTCCGGGCAGAGGTTGCATTTACCCAGGC
>CAZUKR010000180.1:0-3052 GCA_964620885.1 uncultured Eubacterium sp. | reverse complement strand
GGGTATTTTCCCGTTCATTCCCCCAGTGTACATATACAATCACATAATCACAGGATTTTTTGGTTTCTGTAATCGCTTCACAGAGTTTTCCACTGTCATAGGTACACAACATTCCCGGTTGTTGATTTTCCACATTCCAGCTTACCTCCGGTATCACCCTGGATGCTGCAAGAATCCCAAAGGTTCTTCCTTCCAGTTCCACTGTATATGGCTCTGCTGCACGCTCCTTTGTTTCTCCCGCTCCAACATAACCAATCCCGGCATTATCCAATATTTGAAATGTATCAGACAATGCTTCCTTCCCATAGTCAAGAGCATGATTATTTGCCACAGTAATTACATCTATTCCCATTTCCTGAAATATCTTCACATAAGATGGATCCACCCGAAAGGTAAACTGCTTGTCCTGGGCCTGTGTTCCTCTGGTGGAGAATGGAAACTCTTCATTTATCATGGTAATATCAGCTTTTTGCATCTCCTCTGCCAGTTCTTCTGACAGAATACCGCCAATACCACTGCTTTCATAATTGTTCAACACATATGAACTAAATAAAATATCACCGGAAAATACCAGTGTTACTTCCTCTGGTGTTTCTTCCTGTGGCTTCTCTTCCTGCGGTTTTTGTACTTCTTCAGTATCTATCTGTTCCTTCGGTATCTCTTCTTTTGCACTTTGTGTATCTGTCTGCTTCTGAATATCTCTGCTCTTTTCTTCTGTTCCATCCAATACCCAGAATAGCAAACCTATACCAAGCAGAATCAACACTGCCAACGATATTAGTATGGATTTTATATTCTTCTTCATCTTATCTCCTCCGGTGATCTTTCATAATATTATACCATTGATTTTTATACCAATCAATGATACAATGTAGAACGAACTTTAACAAAAGGGAGGGTTTCATTTGGCAACATGGCAAATTGTACTACTGGTAATTACAGCTATTATGCTGGTGGCAGTTATTGCACTTTACTTTGTAGGTAAAAGAGCTCAGAAAAAGAAAGATGAACAGGATGCACAGATTTCTGCGTCAGCGCAGACAATATCCATGCTGATTATCGATAAGAAAAAAATGCGTCTAAAGGATTCGGGACTTCCTGCTGCGGTTGTGGCACAAACACCAAAACTGCTGAGACGTTCTAAAATGCCTATCGTTAAGGCAAAGGTAGGACCTAAAGTAACAACTTTAATCTGCGATGCTGATATTTATGACAGCATTCCAACTAAAAAAGAAGTGAAAGCTGTAGTTAGCGGTCTTTATATCACAGGCGTAAAAGGACTTCGTGGTTCTAATGAACCAGCTCCCAAGAAAAAGAAGTTCTGGGCCCGGTTTAAAAAAGAAGAAAAATAATCCCAAGAGAGCTGTTATAAAATAACTGAGCAATTAGTTATTTTATAACAGCTCCTTTTCATATAGTAGGAAAGACCTTTATAGGAAGAAGGTGCCAAATGATACCTACGGATTGCTTTGCACTCCTAAATACATGAGAAAGCTGCCCTGTTCGGGCGGCTTTCTCATGTATTGCGGGTCCCAAGACTATGCTTTTTCATGCAAGCATGAAAAGCATAGTCTTTTAACCCTGGTATCATTTTAGGGTAAGTAAACCCTGTAGGGCTAAAGTCTGTGATTTCCTACTGACTTTTAATCATATTGAAGCATTTTTTCCATATTATCATGAAGATGATCCAGATATTCCTTTACATCCTCTTTCAGTTCATCATTTCTTAAAGCAAATTCAATATTTGCCTGTAAAAATCCAATTTTACTTCCAACATCATAGCGATGACCTTTGAAATCATAGGCATACATTGCCTGTTCTTTTGCCAGGCGCTTTAACGCGTCTGTCAATTGAATCTCGCCGCCTTTTCCTGCATCCTGTGTTTCCAGAAACGGAAAAATTTCAGGTGTGATAATATAGCGTCCTAATACTGCAACGTTGGATGGTGCTTCCTCCAGAGCTGGTTTTTCCACCATATCCTGCACCTTATATACCCGGTCATCTACCTGCTTTCCAGCTATGATTCCATATTTATTTACCACTTCATGTGGTACTGTCTGAACGCCCAGTATAGATGTCTGATATTCTTCAAACACATCCATCATCTGTCCCAGACAAGGCTGCTGTGAAATAACTACATCATCTCCCAATAATACTGCAAACGGTTCGTTCCCGATAAAATGCTGTGCTGCCAAAATAGCATGTCCCAGTCCTCTTGGCTCTTTCTGACGGATATAATGAATATTTGCCATTTCAGAAATCTCTCTTACCATATCCAGCATTTCCTGTTTATGACCTTTTTCCAGCTCCAGTTCCAGTTCAATAGAACGGTCAAAATGATCTTCTATGGAACGCTTGTTACGTCCGGTTACAATAATAATGTCCTGAATCCCCGCCGCAACTGCTTCTTCAATAATATACTGAATGGTTGGTGTGTCCACGATGGGAAGCATTTCTTTCGGCTGTGCCTTTGTTGCCGGCAAGAATCTTGTACCAAGCCCTGCTGCCGGAATAATAGCCTTTCTTACTTTCATAATTATCTTCTCCTTATGTGTATTCCAAATTCTCTATGCAAGAGAAAAATCCTTGGCTTCCTTTGATTTGATATTCATAGTAATGGAGCAATCGGCAAGATGCTCATAATTTACTTCCAAATTATATTTCACCTTTACATCAATGTTCTCTTCTGTCTCATTGATATCCACACTTTTGGCATTAATTCCAATAAGAATACTTCCAAAAGGTGTATAATAATAAGAAACATTCTTTTTATTTTTTTCAAATATCATGTGTACATTGGATACACCTTTCTTGGTAATATCCAGATAATCATCTGTAATCTTAACTACATTTCTGGTATTCCCTTCAAATCCCTCCATGACTTCATCATACAGAATATAGTGTTTTCCATTTTTCTTATAATAATCCCCGGCGGTAATTACTTCTACCGGTTCTGACTCTTCTTCTCCCTGGGCTGCAAACTGCAGACCACTTATGGTTAATAACACCTCTTTTGTCATACATTACTCCTCTATATGTATCAAACGTGCCT
>CAZUKR010000179.1:0-3081 GCA_964620885.1 uncultured Eubacterium sp. | reverse complement strand
CAGACACGTAATGGTAAGAGAACAGCACAGGCTGCATTAAAGATAGCTTGTGATTTAGTAGATGAAGGAATGATTTCAGAAGAGAAAGCCATTTCTATGATTGATCCTCGTAATCTGGACACCTTATTACATCCACAGTTTGATACAGCAGCTTTGAAGGTTACTACACCGGCTGGTAAAGCACTTGGCGCATCTCCGGGAGCTGCCTGTGGTAAAATCGTATTTACAGCAGAAGATGCTAAAAATTGGGCTGAAAAGGGAGAGAAAATAATACTGGTACGTTTGGAAACTTCACCTGAAGATATTGAAGGTATGAAGGCTGCACAGGGTATCCTGACTGTTCGTGGTGGTATGACAAGCCATGCAGCGGTGGTTGCCCGTGGTATGGGTAAATGCTGTGTATCCGGATGCGGAGATATCAAAATGGATGAAGCAAATAAGAAATTTACATTAAGTGGTAAAGAATATCATGAAGGAGATTTTATATCCTTAGATGGTTCTGCCGGTAATATTTATGATGGTCAGATTCCAACAGTAGATGCAACTATTTCAGGTGAATTTGGAAGAATTATGTCATGGGCAGATAAATTCAGAAAATTAAAAGTAAGAACCAATGCAGATACACCAGAAGATGCAAGAAAAGCTCGTGAACTTGGGGCAGAGGGTATTGGTCTTTGCCGTACAGAGCATATGTTCTTTGAAGGTGATAGAATTGAGGCATTCCGTGAGATGATTTGTTCAGATACGGTTGAAGAAAGAGAAGCAGCACTTGCTAAAATTCTTCCAGTACAGCAGAGTGATTTTGAAAAATTATATGAAGCACTGGAGGGAAATCCGGTTACCATCCGTTTCCTGGATCCACCACTTCATGAATTTGTTCCTACTGAAGAAGAAGATATTAAGAAGCTGGCAGCGTCACAGGGAAAATCCGTTGAAACTATCAAAGATATTATTACTTCATTACATGAATTCAACCCGATGATGGGACACAGAGGATGCCGTCTGGCAGTTACATATCCAGAAATTGCCAAAATGCAGACAAGTGCCATTATCCGTGCAGCAATTAATACGCAGAAAGCACATCCGGAGTGGAATATGAAACCAGAAATAATGATTCCATTGATTGGGGATGTGAAAGAGTTCAAATTTGTGAAGAAAGTTGTTGTTGAAACTGCAGATGCAGAAATTGCGGCAGCAGGAATAGAATTAGCATATGAAGTTGGTACTATGATTGAAATTCCTAGAGCGGCTTTGACAGCAGATGAAATTGCGAAAGAAGCGGACTTCTTCTGCTTTGGAACCAATGACTTAACACAGATGACATATGGCTTCTCTCGTGATGATGCAGGCAAATACTTAAATGCTTATTATGATACTAAGATTTTTGAGAATGACCCATTTGCAAAGCTTGACCAGACAGGTGTCGGAAAATTAATGGAAATGACCATTAAGTTAGGAAAACCTGCAAATCCAGACTTACATATTGGTATTTGTGGAGAACACGGTGGAGATCCATCTTCTGTAGAATTCTGTCACAAAATTGGTTTAGATTATGTTTCCTGTTCTCCTTTCCGTGTACCGATTGCACGTTTGTCAGCAGCGCAGGCAGCTATCAATAGTAAGTAGTAAATTGTTAATTTTGAATAACAAATAAATTATGGTAAGGGTATCACGCCAATTAGGTATGATACCCTTACTTTTGTTATATAATAGGAAATTACACTTTGTTCTTTATAGAAAAGAACTTTAAAAATATTTCGACTTAGAAATACTGTCATTTTATAGAAAATATGCTATAATAAGTCTAAAATAAAGTAAAAATGCACAAAAATAAAATATGGAGAAACGGACGGTAATGATAGGTTGCTTATAAAAATGAGGTGAACCAGATGTCAGAAAACAAATCTTTATTTACAACGCAGATAAAAATGAAGATTGCGTCGGAGGTAATTTATGGTAAGCAGACAGTTGAAGAAATAGCCCGGAAACATGGTGTTTTACCAGAAGAAATTTTAAAATGGAGAGATGCCATGTTAGAGATGTTTGCTCTTGTCTTAGGCGAAGAAGGCACAAAAATGGAGAAAGAAAAAATTATCGCTTTTCTAAACAATAAGGATATGGATTATAAGAAATATGTGTATGGGAAAGCGGTTTTAGATAATACACAAAATATAATTAAAGTTATAGATATAGATTCCTATAAGGTGCTGTATTTAAATGTGGTAGCCAAAAAAGTATATGGTCTGAAGAAAAACCAGGATTACTTAAATGTGAAGTGCTATGAGCTGTTTTTTGAAAAGCAGAAGGTCTGTGAATTTTGTCCCAATGAGAGACTGAGGGAAAAGGGAGTATATCAGTGGAATATGAGTGTTGGAGAAGAGGGACATCTTTTTGCACATACAGGACATTTGCTTGAAATTGATGGAAAAAATGCCAAAATTGAGATAGGTATAGACATAGAAGAGCACCGGAGCCAGTTACAGGCATTAGACAGTAAAATCAATTTGGATCAGACATTATTTAAATGTATTACAATACTGACTGAAACAGAAGATTTGCAACAGGCCATCGAAAAGACCCTTGCAATTGTTTGCGAATATTATGATGGAGATCGTGGTTATATTTTTGAAAAAAATGAAGATGGAACACTTTTGAACAATACCTATGAATGGTGTAGGGAGGGAATTAGTCCCGAGATAGAGAATTTACAGAATGTGCCGGTCGAGTCAAGTACCCACTGGTTTGAAAGCTTTGAAGAAAAAGGGTATCACTTCATTTCTAACTTATATGATGACTCTTACCGGAAGAATGCAGATTATAAAATTCTTGCAGCCCAGGGCATTTATAGACTGATGACGGTACCTTTGATTGAAAATGGGAAAATGAATGGATTTTTTGGAATCGATAATCCGAGAAATCATGTAGATGATTTTTCCCTGCTTTCTTCCTCTGGCTACTTTGTTATGAACGATATTCAAAAGCGGAGAATGTATACGAAAATGGAACATCAAAGCTGTGTAGATATACTGACAGAACTGCACAATCGAAATAAGTGTAATATAGACATTTCTAAGCTGGAGA
>CAZUKR010000178.1:0-3113 GCA_964620885.1 uncultured Eubacterium sp. | reverse complement strand
GGAGCAGGATGTACAGTAACAAATGACACCTCCATACCTAACGGTGTACAGACAACATTTACTTATAATGCAAGCAATGGAGATCCCGTTTTTTCGCTGGTGAGAACTGTAACCAAACAAGACAATCCTACAGGAACCGGTGAAGTATACAAAATGGACTTTGCGGTAGAAAACCTTACGGGAGAGAGCATGAGCGTAGAGTTAGAAGTTGGTATGGATGTTATGTTTACCGGCAATGATAATCCATCCTTTTTAATGGATGGAAACAATCAGGAAACGATAATTACCCATTCTCTTACTTATTTCCAATGATACAACAGGTTATATTCCGGGTGTTGTGAATTTGTTTGATGTAAATAACCCATATTTAAATGTACAGTGCATTGTGGATGGACACGGAGCAACTTCTCCGGATTATGTGAAGATAGGAGATTACCAACGTATGCTGGGTACCAGCTGGATTGAAAACTATCCCATCAGTGATTCGATGTATTCTGTGGGGTGGAAGAATATTCAGATTAATCCGGGAGGAACCTCCTCTTCTTTTTCTACGATGTATGGGGTATCAGATCCTCTGCGGAATCCCGTGCTGGCAGGAAGCCATTCCACTCCGGTGGAAATTAACATACAGGCAGGTGATCAGGCATTTACAGCCATTACCATTCCTCTGGTAGACTGTACAGCAGATAACCTGGGAGTGGAAACTCTAAATGTAATGTCCTTTGGTGATGCAGGTGTAACTCTGGATAAGGTAGATAAGGCAATCGATCAGGTGTCAGAATACCGGTCCACCATGGGGGCTATTTACAATCGTTTGGAAAAAGCAAAAAATAATGTAAGCAATATAGAAGAAAATATGCAGGCTGCGGAATCCAGAATCCGGGATACTGATATGGCTCTGGAAATGGTAGAGTATGCAAAACACAGCATTTTAGAGCAGGCGGGACAGTCTATGCTGGCTCAGACAGGAAAATTAAATGAGGGTGCATTGCAGCTGTTGAAATAAAAAATAAAAAAAGATATTTTAGGTGTTAAGTATTGGAGAAACATTCCGATATAAAATACAAGTAAGCAAGTTACTTAAGCTTCAGTGACAGTACTGGACGGAGCGTACGGCCGAAAGGGAGGTCACAAACTAAAAATCTGCAGCATGGAAGCTGCATTATATTCAAGGAGGAATAATATTATGGTAGTACAACACAATATGACAGCGATGAACGCTAACAGACAGTTAAGTATCACAACAAGTGCACAGGCTAAATCAACAGAGAAATTATCTTCTGGTTACAAAATCAACCGTGCAGGCGATGACGCAGCTGGATTAACAATTTCTGAAAAAATGAGAAGCCAGGTTAAAGGTCTGAATAAGGCATCAACCAACGCTCAGGATGGTATCTCCGCTATTCAGGTAGCTGAAGGTGCATTAGCTGAAACTCATTCTATCTTACAGAGAATGAATGAATTAGCAACACAGTCTGCTAACGATACCAATACTACAATTGATAGAAATGCAGTTCAGGCTGAAATGGATGCGTTAACATCTGAAATCGACAGAATCAGAAGTACAACACAGTTCAATACACAGAACTTACTGGATGGAAACTTCTCTGGAAAGAATCTTCAGATTGGTTCTCTGCAGGGTCAGAATATTACTATCAGCATCAGTAATATGCAGGCTAGTTCAATCGGTGTAAATGCTCTTAAAGTATCTTCCTTTGATTCTTCAGGATCTGCTATGTCTAAGATTCAGTCCGCTATTGATATCGTATCTACACAGCGTTCTGCTCTTGGTGCATTACAGAACAGATTAGAGCATACAATCTCTAACTTAGACAACGTAGCTGAAAATACTCAGGCTGCTGAATCTCGTATTCGTGACGTTGATATGGCAGAAGAAATGGTTGAATACAGCAAGAATAACATTCTTTCTCAGGCTGGACAGTCTATGCTGGCTCAGGCTAACCAGAGTACTCAGGGTGTATTATCCTTACTTCAGTAATTCAAAGTCTACTAAAAAGGAATCGGTTTACCGATTCCTTTTTTTTATTTTGGAAATACAACTTCAAAAATATGTTCAAAAAACTTCTCAAAGCTATGATTAGCTTTCGCCTTTTCATGTCCGTTGTGGGCAATTTCCATTCTTCTTTTTTCGTGGGCAAGATAATACTGCACTTTTTCTATCAAATCTTCCTGACTTTCATAATAGACGAAATCCTCATCTGGAATAAAATAATCCAGAAAATCTGCCTGAAAATTTGTCAGCAGAAATCCACCGGCACCCAAAATGTCCATTCCACGCAATGGAATACCGGATTGAATACTGCGCAGAGTAATATTCAGGTTAATCTTACTGTTAGCAAAAACATAAGGCATTTCAGAATAGTAGTCTATAGCTCCCATATTTAAAGCATTTGGAATTACGGCATTCCTGTCAATGGTGTAGATTTTCAAATCAGAATGCTGTGCTACGGCAGTTAAGAGGCGCTGGCGCTCTATAGAAGTTAACTTGCGGTCGATAAAATAATTGGAGTATATATATTCCGGTGTTTCGATTCCCGATGGTGTAGAAGTATATGGAGCAGCCCGCTGTAACTCTGCAATAATATCAGGTGTCAATACCTCTTCAATAAAGTTGTATCCATGTACCTTTAACTGAGCTTCCATAATGCCGTCTAAATAACCCTTGGTATAATCATTTGCGTTTCCCAGGCGCTCAAAAAAGTTATGATCTTCGTTATAGAGGGAGCCTACAAAGGAGACATCGGCTGAAAGCTTATTGCGGTCAAAAGGTTTTTGCATTAAAAAATCAATAATAGTACTATTTACGGGAAGAGTACTGTAATAGACCGTATCAATTCCACCATTTTTTAAATGAAGATATTCCTGACGATCGAACATAAAAACATAGTTAGTAGGATTGATGAGGGAATAGGAATACAGCATAACATAAGGACTGTCATAAAGTGCAGCAATATACTTTATCCCCAATTCCTTACAGCTATTAGAAACAACTGGAAAATAGTTAAAGGAAAAGCAGCAGTCGTACTGAGTGTCGCCTACAAATTCCTGAAAGGCTTTATCAAAGTCAGAGCTGTTGCGTTGCTGATAATCAT
>CAZUKR010000177.1:0-3160 GCA_964620885.1 uncultured Eubacterium sp. | reverse complement strand
CGGCCCAAGCTTGGTGTCACGGGCTTCTGCTTCATACTCTTCAATATGCACAGAAGTGTATACATCATCCTGTACCAGTCTTTCGCTTAACAGAACAGCATCCTCGTAGTTATAACCTTCCCAGGTCATAAATCCGATCAATGGATTCTTTCCTAATGCCAATTCTCCATTTGCTGTGGATGGACCATCTGCAATAACCTGGCCTTCTGCTACCCGCTCACCTTTAAATACGATAGGTCTTTGGTTGTAACAGTTTGACTGGTTACTTCTGGAGAATTTGGTTAATTTATAATAATCACGATTACCATCATCTGTTTTAATTGTAATCTCGTTGGATATAGAACGTTCTACCACACCTGCATGTTTGGCAAGCACACATACGCCGGAGTCAACTGCTGTCTTGGATTCCATACCGGTTCCTACAGCAGGTGCCTCTGTGGTTAACAGTGGTACCGCCTGACGCTGCATGTTAGATCCCATCAGCGCACGGTTAGCATCGTCATGTTCCAAGAAAGGAATTAATGCCGTCGCTACAGAGAATACCATCTTCGGAGATACGTCCATATAATCAAACATACCTCTTTCATATTCCTGTGTTTCTTCTCTAAAACGTCCAGATACGGAATTTCTTACAAAATATCCTTCTTCATCCAGTGCCTCATTTGCCTGAGCTACGTGTTCGTTATCCTCTTCATCCGCTGTCATGTAAACAACCTGCTCTGTAACTCGTGGATTTTTAGGATCTGTTTTGTCAATTTTACGATATGGCGCTTCAATAAAACCATATTCGTTAATTCTTGCATAAGTCGCAAGGGAGTTTATCAGACCAATGTTTGGACCTTCTGGTGTTTCAATCGGACACATTCTTCCATAATGGGAGTAGTGAACGTCTCGCACCTCAAATCCGGCACGATCTCTGGATAAACCACCTGGTCCCAATGCAGACAAACGACGCTTATGAGTCAATTCACCCAATGGGTTGTTCTGATCCATAAACTGGGACAGCTGGGAAGAACCAAAGAATTCTTTTACTGCTGCTGTTACCGGCTTGATATTAACTAGGCTCTGGGGAGAAATTCCCTCTAAATCCTGTGTTGTCATTCTCTCACGAACTACTCTCTCCATTCTGGAAAGACCAATACGGTACTGGTTCTGCAGCAATTCACCAACGGCACGAATACGTCTGTTTCCTAAGTGGTCGATATCATCTTCATTTCCCAGACCATATTCCAGATGTATATTGTAGTTGATGGATGCTAAAATGTCTTCTTTGGTAATATGTTTCGGAATCAAATCTGCCACATTTCTCTGCAATGCTTCTTTGATTTCTTCTAAACTTTCATTTTCTTCTAATATTTTTTCTAAAACAGGGTAATATACTAATTCTGTAATACCTAATTTTCTTGCTTCTGCTTCTTCTATATCAACGTAATTATTCAACTGTACCATCATATTAGATAATATCTTGACATTACGTTCTTCGCCCTGAACCCACACAAACGAAACCCCTGCATTCTGGATGGCTTCCGCCAATTCTCTTGTTACAGTGGTTCCCTTTTCTGCCAGGATTTCTCCAGTAGATGCATCTACGGCATCTTCGGAAAGAACCTGTCCGCTGATACGGTTTTTCAGTGCTAATTTTTTATTGAATTTATAACGTCCAACCTTTGCAAGATCATAGCGTCTTGGGTCAAAGAACATTGAATTAATAAGACTCTCCGCACTTTCTACGGTGAGGGGTTCACCTGGACGAATCTTCTTATATAACTCCAACAAACCTTCCTGATAGTTGGTCGCTGTATCTTTACCAAAACTTGCAATAATCTTTGGTTCTTCTCCATATAAGTCAATAATTTCCTGATTAGTTCCTATACCTAATGCACGAATTAAAACGGTAACCGGTACCTTTCTGGTACGGTCTACACGTACATAAAATATATCATTGGAATCTGTCTCATATTCCAGCCATGCGCCACGGTTTGGAATTACGGTAGCTGAATAAAGTGTCTTACCCACCTTATCATGCGCCATCCCATAGTAAATGCCTGGGGAACGAACCAACTGGCTGACAATAACACGCTCTGCACCATTAATTACAAAGGTTCCTGTTTCTGTCATAAGTGGTAAATCGCCCATGAAGATTTCATAATCCTTGACTTCTTCAACTGCTTCTTTGTTGTAAAATCTTACTTTTACTTTCAAAGGAGCGGCATAAGTTGCATCTCTTTCCTTACACTCCGCAATCGAATACTTTACATCGTCTTCACACAATGTAAAATCAAGGAACTCCAGACTCAACTGTCCACTGTAATCTGCGATTGGAGAAATATCGGCAAACACTTCTTTTAATCCTTCGTCAAGGAACCACTTATAGGAATCCTTCTGGACCTCAATTAAGTTTGGCATTTCCAATACTTCTTTTTGTCGCGAGTAACTCATACGAACGCTTTTTCCTGATTTAATCGGACGTATTCTGTTTTTCTCCATTGACGTTTCACCTCTCGTTTTATATTTAATCAATACTTATTAAACTGCTAATGTTCAATAAGGTATCTAATTGCAATATGCAGTTAGATGGGAATAATGCCCAACGACACGTTGTACTTATTCCGGCGCATATGGAAAAATGCGCTAAAGGCTTGATTTTCCTATATTTATAAAGAAAATAAGCCTACGTCACCACAATAGTGCACCCTATATGATAGCACAAGCTATGTTTGGGTGTCAAGAATTATTCTAAAAACTTTTTTTGCTCAGTTGTAAAGTAAAAAAGAGAGAACATCTCTTGCATGTAAACACGCTGAGATCTCCTCTCTTTTTATTCTCAATCAGCTGAATGGCGATTATTTTAATGTAACTTTAGCACCTTCTGCTTCTAATTTAGCTTTCACTTCATCAGCTTCTGCTTTATCAACACCTTCTTTTAATACTTTAGGTGCTCCATCAACTAAATCTTTTGCTTCTTTTAATCCTAAGCCAGTAGCTTCACGAACAACTTTGATAACTTTAACTTTGTTTGGTCCAACTTCTGTTAATTCTACGTCAAACTCAGTTTTTTCTTCTCCGCCTGCTGCTGCGTCTCCACCTGCTGCTGCTACTACAACACCTGCTGCTGCGGATACACCAAATTCTTCTTCACATGCTTTTACTAATTCATTTA
>CAZUKR010000176.1:0-3168 GCA_964620885.1 uncultured Eubacterium sp. | reverse complement strand
TATGATGATTACCAACAGCAGTGAAATTATCGGAAAAGGATTTCGTGGATTAAATTAGAGACTTGATTTCATAAAAAAAATGATATACAATAAGATACATGACAAAGGAGTCTGAGAAAATTTCTCGGATTCCTTTATTTTTTTTCATATAAATTCTTGCTCCATACATATTGTGGTAAAGGAAGGAAAGGGTAGAGTGAATGAAAACATTAGAAACCAATGATTGGATGGTATTAAACAGTATTATTTATAAAATTCATACCACACAGGATTCAACGACTATGCGCAGACAGCTATTGGAACAGATGAAGGTGGTGATGGATTTTGACAGTGCGGATTTCTATCTTGCAGCGAGAGGAGAAAGAAGCAGATTGGCGTCCCCTGTTAGATACAATTGTGAGGAAGCCACGGCGTTATGGGCCTGCTATGAGAGCCGGAATTATAACCGAAGAATTATGTACAGAGGAAAAAGTCTGGTATATAGAGAGACAGATATTATTTCTGATGAAAAACGTATAGAGAGTGAATATTATAAAAAGGTATACCGCCGAAATAACTGGCATTACTCCCTTCAGATGGTTTTGGCCAGAGAAGGGGAATTTTTGGGAATCATTACATTTTACCGTACCATTGGAAAAGACAATTTTCGGTATGACGATATATTTCTGCTGAATATGCTAAAAGAGCATCTGTCTTACCGTTTGTATCGTGACTGGCAGGAAGGCAGCGATAAAGAAAAGCTGACAGTAACAGAAGCAGCAGAAAAATACGGTCTTACCAGAAGGGAGCATATGATTCTGGGATTATTACTGCAGGGGATGGATAATAACCAGTTATGTGATGAACTTTCCATTAGCGTGAATACCTTAAAGAAACATATTTTGAACATTTACCGCAAGCTGAATATTCGAAACCGGGTGCAGATGTTTAAGATGATTAAGGAAAAGGGATAAATAATGTCAGTTATTCCAGTTAGAAAGAATATTTAAAATGTCATCCGCATTATCCGCAAAAATCGTAGCACCATGTCCAGTAAGGAAATCCTGAGTTCGAAAGCCCCAGGTAACACTAATGCATGGAATGCCGGAATTCTTTGCAGTTGCAATATCCACGTCGGAATCCCCCACATAAATGCAGGTATCAGGGGTAGAACCTAGTTTTTTCATAGCTTCAAATACAGTATCAGGCGCAGGCTTTCTGGCAATGGAGGAGGATTCACCGATAGCAGTGGTAATATAGGGGCTGAAAAAGTCTAGACATAAGTCTTTGACTGCCTGGTCAAATTTGTTGGATACAACACCAAGCTTATAGCCTTTTTCCCAAAGTCTCTTTAGCAGTTCAAGAATGCCGGGAAATGGACGTGTAAAATCCTTTTTATGAAGTTCATAATGTTCCTGAAAGGTTTTTACACAGGAATTATATGCAGGAAAAGAACGGCCATCTGGGATAGCCTGTTCAAAAAGGTTATAGATTCCATTTCCCACCATTCTTCGAACAGAGTCCTCAGAATGGACTGGGAGCTGAAAGTGTTCCAGGGCATAATTAACGCTGTTAGTCAAATCAGTTAATGTATTTAGTAATGTACCATCTAAATCAAAAATAATTGTATCGATATTTTGTGTCATAGTAGTTCTCCATTTGAAGTGTAGGTTTATTCTTGAACAATTTTAAATTTCCGTGTCTGCTTTTTGCGTTCTAATGTAATGATATCCCCTGTTAGCTGAATGTTTACATCTGAAAGCTTATAGTATTCTTTTTCATTTTCTTTGATTTCTTTCACGCCGCCCCAGGCGGAATGTCCGATTCCAATGACGGAAAGGCTGTCATTATCTTCATCAATACAAATTTGAAATTTCTCAGCCTTGCTGTCAGTCATAGCACCAAGGGCACCGATTGCTATGGCTCCGACTGTTTCCAAAAACTTATTTTCCTTACTGTCATATATTTTCTCACATAAGTATTCCTTCATTGCTTCACCCCCTTTTGGATAAGTAAAGTATATCATTATTTTTTTAAGGATACAATGATTACAAAAGAAGTTAAGAAGAAGCTAAGAAGCATCAAAGTCTATTCATGTAATGGGATAATGTTGTTACAATTATGGAAACAGCATTGTAGCAAAGAAGGAGGATAACATGAATATCGGTATGTATATTGTTGTGGTTTTTGGGGCGCTGCTGGGGGGAATACCCACATTGTTTATAACCATTAGTGCACCGGTAATTATTGTCTGGAAGATTTACAGAAAAATACATTATAATATTTCCATTATGGACTAGCAGAAAAGTCATAAACAAAATGCAGAAAAATATAATGTAGAGAGAAAGAAAACTTGGAGCTTGTGTGTGAATAATGAAAGAAAGAAAAGCCTGGCGAAAATAGCGCTGATTTTTACAGCAGCATTTTTTGCCGGGCATTTTGCTGCCCGGGCTGTGGATGTAAAAGGGACATCAGTGATACAGTCTTCCCAAGGGAACTGGGGATTAAGCTTTCAGGAGGAGGGGAAGCCCCCGGTGGCCAATGCATCTTTTGAAGAACTTGGGAAATATAACGCTTATTATGCAGAAAATACAGAGGATAAAGTGTTGTACCTGACCTTTGACTGTGGGTATGAAAATGGAAATACGCCAGCCATTCTGGATGCATTGAAGAAGCATAATGCTAAAGCTACATTCTTTATTGTAGGAAATTATCTTTCTACCAGCCCGGATTTAGTAAAACGTATGCTGGAAGAAGGGCATAATGTAGGAAATCACAGTTACCATCATCCAGATATGTCTCAGATGAGTAAAGAAGAGTTTTTAAAGGAATTGGAAGAGTTGGAAACTCTTTATGAAGGGACCATAGGAGAGTCTATGAAGAAATACTACCGCCCGCCTCAGGGAAAGTACAGTGAAAATAACCTTCAGATTGCAAAGGAACTGGGATATAAGACGTTTTTCTGGAGTCTTGCCTATGTAGACTGGGATCCGGATAATCAACCCACCCATGAACAGGCTCTTGATAAATTGTTAAAGCGGGTCCATCCCGGGGCAATTGTATTGTTACATAATACCTCCAAAACAAATGGAGAGATTCTGGATGAAGTGCTGACAAAATGGGAGGATATGGGGTATACCTTTAAATCCCTGGATGAATTGCCGGAACCATAATGTAGTTAAGGATACT
>CAZUKR010000175.1:0-3210 GCA_964620885.1 uncultured Eubacterium sp. | reverse complement strand
AATAAAAGAATGTATGTAGGTGCCAAATCCAGTGGGGTTGAAAATGATTTTGCATTGACAGCTACGGACGCCGATGGAGTTTCTGTATTAAAGGGACTGGGAATTTATATTGAGAAGGATTCTAATACGGCGGCATATGAGGCATGGAAAGATTATGCGGTATATCAGGGAGACGGTGTAACCATAGATGAAAGTGCTACCAAGGCACAGCTTACCGCATATCTGGAAACGGTTCGTAAGAATCTGTGGGGCGCAGATCAAGATGCGTCAGTAAACGGAGGAACCATAAACCAACTGGATGCAGATGGAAATGTGCTGGATCGTGATAACAGCAGTATTAAGTTTCTGGAGACAGATACTGCAAATAAGGCAACAGAAAATACCAACCTGCTGAACAAAATCAGTTATGCAAACAATTACCGTGAATTGAATGATTCGCTGAACAATGGAAACCTGTCAGCAGCAGAGCAGGCAGAGATGAAAGGTTTGATGACCCAGCAGGCAGAGTTAACAGACACTGAGAAGGATAGGCTTGATGAATTAAAGACGAATCTTGCAGTATCTGATGAAGAATGGGCTCAGATTGAAGGTTACGCAAATGGTGTAAAGACTTTTGAAGGAGTACCGGAAAACGCAGCAGATGTAACATTGGTTCAAGATGCTTATGCGGCAAATGGTGCAACCGGAATAGGTGATTTAGCCGATGACTGGCTTGATCAGTACAATAAAAATAACGATGAAATCACAGCAAATTCAACAGCCATTGCAGAAAAGAATGAGTATATTAGTAAGCATGCACTGCTCTTAGGAGCAGCACCGGAAACGGATACCAGTACAATACAGAGCCGTGTGGATTCTTTGATGGATAAGATTAACTTTGCAGCAGCCCAGCTGAACAATCCGGGGGCATACAGCAGTGATGCCAAAGTTGTAAAGGCTCAGGATGCAAAGATTATATTAAATGACCAAGAGTATTCATCTTCCAGCAATAATATTACAGTAAATGGTCTTACCATTACTGCATTACAGAAAACCAATGGAGATGTAATTACCATTACAACAGCGGACGATGCTCAGGGCATGTATGACACTATAAAAGATTTATTAAAGCAGTATAATGAGCTTATTAAGGAAATGGATTCCCTCTATAATGCAAAATCTGCAAAGGGCTATGAGCCTCTGACGGATGAAGAAAAAAATGAATTATCCGATAAAGAGGTTGAAAAGTGGGAAGAGAAGATAAAAGAATCCATTCTTAGAAGGGATGACAGATTATCAACTGTTATGAACCTTATGACTTCATCCATGGTAAAAGGATTTACTTTAAGCAATGGAAAGACATATAGTTTATCCTCCTTTGGAATTAAAACACAGGGATACTTTGCAGCAGAGGAACATGAGGGTTCTTTACTTCATATCGATGGAGAGACAGAGGATGAGATAACCTCAGGAAAGGAAAACAGACTCCTTGCCGCAATTCAGGAGGATCCGGAAATCGTACAGGAATTCTTCCAACAGCTTACTGCCAATCTCTATACAGAGTTAGATGGAAGGATGCGGAGTAGTACCACTAGCCATAGTGTATATCATATATACAATGACAAAACCATGCAGAAAGAATATGATGATTACACCAAGACCATTAAAAAATGGGAAGAAAAGGTGGAAAAAATGGAAAAGTATTATTATGATAAATTTACTGCTATGGAAGTAGCCTTGTCCAAACTGCAAAGTAATACCAATGCATTGAGCGGATTATTAGGAACATCCTAAAAGGAATCTAGGAGGATAATGACGAATGATTACAAAACAAGGGTATGCGGCTTATAACAATAGTAAGCTTATGACAGCTTCACCAGGGGAATTGACACTTATGCTGTACGAAGGAGCAATAAAATTTTGTAATATTGCGGTTGTTGCAATTGAACATAATGATATTCAAAAGGCTCATACCAATATTGTAAAGGTGGAAAATATTATAGAAGAGTTTCGCTCTACTCTGGATCATAAATATCCCGTAGCAGAAGACTTTGAGAAAGTTTATGTATACATTTATGACAGATTGGTGGAAGCCAATATGAAAAAAGAGAAGGATATTTTAGAAGAAGTATTGAGGCATCTTCGTACTATGCGTGATACATGGAAAGAAGTTATGGTTCGTGCAAAACAGTAGAGTTCAGAAGAGAGGGCTATTGCGCAGACTGCAATAGTCCTCTGTGACTATGAAGAAGCAAAGAATTTCGGGAGGAATATATGCAGGATAAAGAATACATAGCAGTTCTGTGCCAGAGCCTTGAAAAAAAGACCAGAATACTACAATTAATTATTGAGAAAAACAAAGAGCAGGGAATACTTTTTACGGACGACACTCAGCCCCCGGAACGGTTAGAAGATAATATTACCGAGAAGGGTGAATTGGTTGAACAGTTAAATCAGTTGGATGATGGATTTGAGCAGGTCTATAATCGGGTAAAGAACATTCTTGCAAATGAAAAGGAAGCATACCGGGAAGAGATAAAGCAGATGCAGGGACTGATACGGGAAATTACAGATAAAAGTGCAACCGTACAGGCACAGGAACAGCGAAATCGTGAACTGGCGGTAAAGAAGTTTTCTTCTGTGAAAAAGAATATCCGTAAAGTACGAACCAGTAATAAAGTAGCAAATCAATATTATAAAAGTATGGCCAAAACAAATGTAGTGGATTCCCACTTTGTAGATAAAAAAGAGTAATTTGATTTAGTTGGAGGAGGTTCAAGTGGTAATACAGCATAATATGACAGCCATTAATGCAAATAGACAACTGGGGATTAATACCGGAAATAAAACGAAATCTACCGAACGTCTATCTGGGGGACTGCGTATTAACCGGGCGGCAGATGACGCGGCTGGTCTTACTGTATCAGAAAAGATGCGGTGGTCAATCCGTGGACTCAATCAGGCACGCAGGAACATAGAGGATGGAGCTTCCCTGATACAAGTGGCAGATGGCGGTATGAGTGAAATACAATCTATTTTACAGCGTCAGAGAGAGTTGTCGGTACAGGCAGGAAATGATACCAATACAGCAGCAGATCGAAATGCCATTCAGCAGGAAATAAACGCACTTTCCGTGGAAATTACCAGAATTGCCAATGGCACCACCTTCAACACCCATCAGATTTTAAATCATGAAGGAAATCTGGCTCACGGTCCGGTGGATGCTGATTC
>CAZUKR010000174.1:0-3244 GCA_964620885.1 uncultured Eubacterium sp. | reverse complement strand
ACACTTTCAGCCTTCCTGTTGATTTCTTTACATGAATATTCTCTCCATCAAACACCGCAATTCCCGCTGAATCATACCCTCTATACTCAAGTTTTGACAATCCATCTAATAAAATAGGGGCTGCCTGGGATTCTCCAATGTAACCTACGATTCCACACATATTACTTCCTCCTGCTAGTCAGCATCTGATGCCGTTTTTCCTGTCCTGTTTGCAATTGCGTCACTCATATTCCGAACGCTTTCTGTCACTTCATAATTTGTCGTTCCAAACAAAAAGTCATGGAGCTGTTTTACATTCGTTGCTAAATCTGTCGGTACCACACAGCTTGCTCTGCTGGACTGATAGCTTACTTTAAATGAACCTGTAGTCTGTTCAAATGGGAAGCCTGCACTGTCTCCCATGGAATAATTCATTGCATCTGCCGCAAGTTTTATGATTTCTGTCTTGCTGAGACTGGTCTTAATATCCTCAAATGTGGTATCTATCAAATCATTTATGGTTCCAATATCAGATGCCAAAGCCTTTTCTACCATTTTATTCAGTACGGTACGCTGACGTTCCGTTCTCTGGAAATCTCCATTTCCAACATAGCGGATTCTTGCATAGGATACTGCTTGTACCCCATCCAGATTATAAGTTCCTGCACCATTTAAATACTTTACTTTTTTATTGGTAATCTCCCCGATTTCATCCTGATATCCTTCCATAAGTACTGCTTCCGCATCACTTACTTCAATTTCTACGCCACCAAGCAAATCTACTGCATTGGCTACCGCACTAAAGTCAAAAGACACATATTCTCTAATATCCAAATCCAGATTGGTATTCAGCATTCTTACGGCCTGCTCGGGACCTCCTACTGCGTATGCTGCATTTGCCTTACTGTAGGCATCTTTATTATCAAAATCTGCCATATTCAGCATCGTATCACGATACACTGAGACCAATTTCACTTCTTTTGTGTCATTGTCAATACGGGCAATCATAATAACATCACTATTTCCGCTGCTGTAATTTCCGCTTTCACGGTTGTCCAGTCCAAATAATGCAATCGTAGTATACTCTCCCAGAATATCCTTCGTCTGCTGAGATAAATCTGTATTAGATACATCTGTATCTGCAAAAGAATCATCTGAATCAATCTTACTTAACTTATTCATTACCCATAAGCCCGCCAGTACCAGTAACAAAAGCAGCAGCTCTACTCCAAAAATAATTAATTTTCTTTTCTTTTTCTTCGCTCGCACAGCCTTCCTGCTCACCTGGGCCTGCTGCCCCCTCTTTACATTTCTTCTATCATCAGCCATATCTTCACCTTTCCCACACACTGCCCTTCTATTCATTTCATCTTTTTGTAATATTTGTCTTTTTTGTAATTTTTTTGTAATATACATGACTTATCTTATAATATTTCTTCCTATTTAACAACCGTCATTTTTCTTAAATTTTTATTAAATACCTCTTTTTATCTAGCAAATATGGAGAATTCTGCCTAAAAAATGCAGGCAAAACGCTACTCTGTTTTTAATCATTCTTCCAATTCCATACCGCTCCATCCCCGACTCGTTTCCCCCATGTCTTCGGTAAAGCAGCAATGGTTCCCTTAAAAACACTGATTTTCCAAAATAAAAATCGCTTAATATTCCAATCCATTGGTCGTGCATCTCTATCGCAGCAGGAATGGGAATTACCTTTTCCAGTATTTCCCTCCGAAATGTCATACAGCAGCCGATATAGCTGTTTTTTACAATATTTTTTGCTATTCCAGGTTTTGCACTCCGAAAGGCAAAAAAAGACTCCATATAAACCTGGTCCGGATTCTCCCGAAATACCGTTGCATCATGAATTACCAGAAAAGTATTTTTCTGCTCCATTACTTCCAGAACTTTTTTTACCTTTTCCGGTTTCCAGATATCATCCTGATCTGCCAGAAAAATAATCTCTCCCCTGCACTGCTTCAGGACATGTTCTACGTTTTTCTTAACGCCTCTGCCGGGACCTTCTATCAGTCTTATCCGGCTGTCTCTCTTCTGATATTCTTCTATAATTTCTTTTGTTCTGTCTGTGGAACCATCATCAGATATGATGATTTCATCCTGGGGTATCAATTGAGTTAAAATGGAGTCTAACTGCTGCCTTATATATTTTTCACCATTATAAGAAACCATTGCCACAGAGATACGTTTTTCTTCTACCACAATTTCCACCCCCATTTACCAAAATAACGGAACATGGATGCTATATGTATCCGCCGCAGTTTTCCATTCTTATGGGAAGCTCTTTCCCACTTATGGATCACTGTGGTATCGGGACAGTAATAAAGACTGCTGCATTGATTTACCTGTCTGCACAAATCTGCATCTTCCATATACATAAAATATCTGGTATCAAATCCACCCAGCTTTTTAAAAAACTCTGTACGGATAACTAAAAAGCTTCCCTGAGCAAAAGGAACCTGAAATGGTTTGGAGTAATCCATTTCCTGCATGGTATGATATGCCTGACGTTTCTTAAAACGGGAGGGCAGAAACATCCTTATGCCCATATCCAAAACGGTAAGTTCTCTACGGTAAACTGCCTGAATATCCCCATGTTCATCTGTCATATCCGGGACTGCCATTCCAACCTGTCGTTGTCTCATAAATTCCAATAAGATTCCAAGGCTGTCCTCCTTCAGCAGAATATCGGGATTTACAATGGCATGGTATTCTGAATCCAATTCGGAAAGCACATAGTTATGCCCTGCACCAAATCCCAAATTTTTTTCCGGCTTCCTATAATATACCTGTGGATATTCCTCTGCTAATCCAGCCAATCCATTCTCCCGGGAGCTGTTATCTACAATATATATTTTTTTGCTAATAGTCATAGCGGTATGTTCCATTATGGAACATACCGCATTTCTTACATCTTCTTCATCGTTATAGGCAACAATTGTAATTGAAATATCTATCATGATGATCCTTTTCCTGTTAATACTACCAAAACGGTCCGAAATAAAATACGAATATCCATTCCCAGTGACCAGTTGGAGATATACTGGGTATCCAGTGCCACAATTTCCTCAAAATCCTTAATATCACTTCGACCACTTACCTGCCACATTCCGGTCAGCCCGGGCTTAATTCCCAGCCGTGCCTTGTGATGCATTTCATATTGCTCGAATTCTTCTTCTGTAGGAGGTCTTGTCCCAACCAGACTCATATCCCCCTTCAATACATTCCAAAACTGCGGTAATTCATC
>CAZUKR010000173.1:0-3260 GCA_964620885.1 uncultured Eubacterium sp. | reverse complement strand
TAAATTTATTGGAATAATGTGGTTAAAAACTTCATATATATGAAATCAGGTACAGGGAAGGAGGACAACTCATGGAAGAAATTATAAACGTGTTTCCAGGGCGATTAAGAACTTTGTGCCGGAAAGGCTTTCAGGAAGATATGGAACCAGAAGAGATACGCCTTCGGGTGGGACGGCCTGTGATGCTGATTGGGAAATCAAAAGAGTATTTCTGGAATCTGGAAACGGAGAAACTTCAGAATAAAACAGCAGGAGCTTATTGCTGGAAGGAAGAAGACATGAGAGAAGTGCTTTCCCGTATGAGTCAGTATTCCATGTATGCATTGGAAGAGGAAATACGAAGAGGATTTTTTACAATTCAGGGAGGACACCGGGTTGGGGTCGTGGGGAAGGCTGTTTGTGAAAAAGGAAAAATTACAGCCATGCGTAATATCAGCGGACTGAATATACGAGTTGCCCGGGAAAAAAAGGGGTGTGCAGAGAAAATAGTTTCTTATATCAGGCAGGGAGAAGAAATACATAACACGTTAATTCTGTCTCCCCCTGGAATCGGAAAGACTACAATCCTGCGGGACTGTATTCGGATGCTCTCCAATGGGGATAGCAGAACAGTGGGGAAAAAGGTGGGGGTAGTAGACGAACGGAGTGAGATAGGAGCTTCTTTTCAGGGAATTCCTCAGAATGATCTTGGAATACGGACAGATGTACTGGACTGTTGTCCAAAAGCGGAAGGAATGCGTATCCTGCTGCGCAGTATGTCTCCGCAGATTATAGCAGTAGACGAGCTTGGAAGCCCGGAAGATTATACGGCAGTAGAAGAGGTACTTCACTGCGGATGCAGAATACTTGGAACCATGCATGTAGAAAGAATAGAAGAGCTGAAAGAAAAGATCTATCTTTCTAAATGGCTGGAGCGTGGCTTTTTTGAACGCTTTATCGTTTTGTTTAAAGAGCCGGGAGGGGAACGGAGATTTAGTATATATAATGGGGAGCTGCAAAAATTATGTTGAAAATAGCGGGGGGAATTCTGGTTTTGGCGGCAGCAATTTTTTACGGATGGAAATTGTCATGTGAACAGCAGGAGCATATGGAAGAGCTGGTGGCTATGAAAGAAATGTTTATTATGCTGGCAGGGGAGATTTCCTATACAAAAACACCGCTGAAAGAAGCTTTTTTACGGATTGCTCAGCAGAACAAGGAACCTTTTGCCGGATTTTTAAATCAGGCAGCAGAGGGAATGGAACAGAATGAGAAAAGCATGGGAGAGTTTTGGAAAAATTTAGTGGAACAGGAAAAGGATCGTTTTTTCTTCTCTAAGGAAGAGGAAAGCCTGTTAAAGCGGGCAGGGGAAAATTTTGGGTATCTGGATGGCCAGATGCAGCTGAAAAACCTGGAATTATATATTGGACAGGCAGAAGTGCTGATAGAACGGTCGCAGAAGGAACTGAAGGAAAAGCAGAAGCTTTCCCGGACGTTAAGTCTGATGTGCGGGTTGTTTGTAATTATTCTGCTGATATAGATACGGAGGAACTATGAGTATAAGTTTAATCTTTAAAATAGCGGCAGTAGGTATTCTGGTGACAGTCTTAAGTCAGGTACTGAAACACAGCGGGAGAGAAGAACATGCATTTCTCACCAGTCTGGCAGGGCTGTTGATTGTGTTGTTCTGGATTGTACCTTACATATATGATTTGTTTGAAACTATGAGAAATCTCTTTGCACTATAGGAGGCGGAATGGATGTTGTAAAAATTGCGGCATTGGGACTTGCCGGCACACTGCTGGGAATTATGCTGAAGGGGCAGAAAAAGGAGTACGAGTTGTTTATCTCCATGGGAGCCTGTTTGTGTATTTTTTATTTTATAGTTACCAAGCTGGAAATCGTACTGTCAGTAGTGAATCGGATGCAGGAATATGTAAAAATTGATACAGGCTATGTAGGGCTTCTTTTGAAAATGATAGGGATTACCTACATATCAGAGTTTTCATCAAATCTATGTAAAGATGCGGGATATCAGGCGATTGCAGGACAGATAGAAATGTTTGGGAAATTGTCCATATTGACAATCAGCATGCCTGTGCTTCTGGTTCTTTTGGAAACGATAGGAGAGTTTTTAGGTTGAAAAAATGGATAATAGGTATAGCAATAGTATTGATAACTGGAATTGTCCCTCTAAAGGCTCACGCTATGGATAGTTCCACAGATGAGACCATAGATGAATATATGGAAGAATTGAATTTCTCTGAAATCGATGCAGTGCTTAAGGAACAGGGGACAGGAATAGAGTTCAAAGACTTGGTAAAGAAGCTGTTGAGCGGGGAAGAGATAGATAAGGGAGAATTATTAAAAAAAGTTATGGATATAGTTTTTAAAGAGGTATTGGCTTTTCGGAAAGAGCTGCTGGAGATTCTTCTTCTTTGTATTGTTTTTGCAATTCTTTATAATTTTACCAATATTTTTGAAAATCCGGCAGTCACGGAAATAAGTTTTTATATGGTGTACATGCTGGTAGTGATTCTGCTTATGAGATCATTTTTTGTTTTAAAAGACGTGGTTTGGGTCGTAATAGAGGATGTGTTGGTTTTCCTAAAACTTCTAATCCCTACTTTTTCCTTAAGTTTAGCATTTTCAGGGCAGATTACAACAGGGAGCGGTTTCTATGAATTGACTTTTTTTCTTATATACGGGATAGAGTGGCTAATGACTTACTTCCTTATTCCTGCAATACAGATTTATGTAGTAATAGAGATGATGAACTATTTAACGGAAGAAGAAATACTGTCAAGGCTGACGGAGTTAATTAAAGGGGGGATACAGTGGCTGTTGAAGGTGCTGTTTAGTATGGTGATTGGAATCAATGTGGTACAGAATCTGCTGACACCAGTAATTGATAGTTTTAAAACAAATCTTATATCCAGAACAGCCGGAATCATTCCTGGTTTGGGAACTTCCATTAATGCTGTAACAGAAATTATAGTGGGAAGCGGGATTATTATTAAGAATGGGATTGGTATAGCGGCAATTCTGGTAATTTTGGTTTTGTGTGCAGGACCTCTTATAAAAGTAGGAGTTATGACTTTTTTGTATAAATTGATGGCAGCAATGATACAGCCCGTAGCAGACAAACGTATGCTTGGGTGTATTGGAGGCGTTGGAGAGGGGGGGAGGCTTCTTGGAAAAGTTTTAGTAACTACGATTGTAATGTTTTTGGTTACGATAGCTATGGTAACAGCAGCAACTACATTTAATCAGTAAAGGAG
>CAZUKR010000172.1:0-3268 GCA_964620885.1 uncultured Eubacterium sp. | reverse complement strand
TTATTAACAAAGGCAATTCGGATGACGGTAGCGAAATTTGCACCGGAAAAAACAGGGGAAGTTGTTATTGGCAGAGATGAAATGATGATGATTTTACTGCTGGCGGAAGCGTATACACATCTAGGAGAAGAAGACATTGCCAGACTGATGGTGGAGGAGCTCCTAAAAGGGATTCAGAAAAAGGAATGGGAAGAGGAAGAACTGGTAAAAATTTATCCTAAAGTAATAAAAGTTTATGTGGAATTCCTGAAAAAAGAGGATAAATATGAAGAGGTGGTTTCTCTTTCGCAAAAGGCAATGAATATGTTAATAGATAACGGAATTATCTTCTTGCTGGCAGATTTAATGGAAGGTATTATATGGGGAATGGAGCGGCGTATTCAGGTAGAAGAGAGACGGTTTTCTATTCGAGAGGAACAGGATTATATTCAGTTAAAAAAACACATAGAAGTATTAAAAGATATCTGGAAAGAATACGGAACCTTTCCAGAAGAGAGTATGCTGTATCTTACCAATGTTCAGAAAGATTTAAGTGTCAGCAATGAAATTATTGGAAAATGCAGAAAGCTTTGTAATCTATCACAAGAAAAACTCAGTGAGGATGTCTGTACAGTAGAGCATTTGTCCAGAATAGAAAATGGAAGATGTTCACCTGTAGAGAAGAATTACCGTGGTTTGATGGAGAAGATGAATCAGGCACAGGAAAGAAATAGATTTTTTATTAATGCTGAAGAATATGATTTATATGAAAAAATGAGAAAAGTGGCTAAATACAATACTGTTATGGAATATCGCAAGGCAAGAGAAACGTGGAAAAAAATACGGGAGGAAATACCAAAGGATTCACTTAAAAATCAACAATATATTATTCGTTATGATACATTAACAAAATATCATACTAAGGAAATTAGCAGGGAGGAAGCAATATCCCAATATACAGAGGCATTGAGGTTAACAATACCTGATTTTGAAAATGCGGACATTCAAAACTGGCCTCTATCCAGAAATGAGGTACTTCTTTTGGGGAATATCATAGAGATGTATAAGTCCAGTGGTGATTTAATAAAAGCAATAGATATGTATGAAAAAATAAGGAAATCATTTGAGGGCAGTCAGGTAAGTTTGGTAAATCGTTCTGTAGAGTATATTTTTATATTATATAATTTATCATTAGTTGCTACAGAAATAGGAAACTTTGACATGGCATATGAGACAATCAAAAAGGGAATGGGATGTTCTGTAGAAAGTGGAAGATTAAATGTAATACCATACTTTCTGTATAGTAAATCATGGATATTAATTAAAGAAAACTGGGAGAAGAATCAAGAAAAGGCCCGCATTTTATTTATACAAGCCTTTTTCTTGAGTGACATATTAAAGATGCCTAGTTTAAGTTCCCAGATTGAAGGTGATTATCAAAAATTCTGGAATGAAAAAATCTAATACTTACAAATGAATTCAATTTAGAATAAGTCAACTAGTGAGGGAGGAGCAGCAACTGTCGGGAGAGTATTAGAAGAACCAGTGCTAGAAAATACTCCCAATGCAAGACCAGCACAAACAGCAACAGCAATAATAAATGATTTTGTAGATTTTAACATTGTTTTTTTCATAAGACCTATCTCCTTTGTTTATTTTGATAGGTTCATTATGTAAAAAAAGCAGTCTAAACTCCATGGCATCCAACGAGAGAAATTGACCTTAAATTTAACGTTGGGTGCCATGGTTTTTTGTGGAAATGTTTGAGATAATAAAAGATTGGGTAAATGTTCAAAAAGTGAAAGAACCAAGAACAAACTTGCCCTTTTTTTAATTCAATGCTACAATAATTAAACTAATTATAAAATACAGACTGGGATGTGAGAATGACAAATGATGAAAGTATTTATCTGCCCCGGGTGTGGCAGCATAACAACTGTATCCAGGAGAAAAGAAGTGATGTGCTATAAATGTGAAGGAATTCAGATGCTTCCTTCTAAATTAAGCTTTGCAAAATATAGTGAAATGGATGAACAGCAGCGGAACGATTATGCGGAAAGCTGGCTGTATATACGTAACCGCAGTAAGAACTGAAAAAAAGGAGCGGAAGATGATTCACTTTAACGAACCTCCCTTTACCGGGAAAGAATTTGAATATATGAAGCAGACCATAGAGAATTCACATATCTGCGGAGATGGAGCATTTACAAAGAAGTGCCATACATGGCTGGAAGAACGGATGCAGAGTCCCAAAGCATTGTTGACTACCTCCTGTACCCATGCACTGGAAATGGCGGCTCTTCTTATCAAAATTCAGCCTGGTGATGAGGTAATTATGCCTTCCTACACATTTGCATCTACAGCAGATGCTTTTGTTATGAGAGGGGCTAAAATTGTATTTATAGATATCCGTCCGGATACCATGAACATAGATGAGACATTGATAGAAGCAGCCATAACGGAACGGACCAGAGCAATCTGTCCCATGCATTATGCAGGAGTAGCCTGTGAGATGGATACCATTATGGAGATTGCAGACAGATATCATCTGGCAGTCGTAGAAGATGCGGCTCAGGCAGTGATGAGCAGTTACAAAGGAAAGCCATTGGGAAGCATTGGAGATTATGGCTGTTATTCTTTCCATGAGACAAAGAATTATTCCATGGGAGAAGGAGGAGCAATATTAATTCGTGATATTAAAAATCGTGATATGGCAGAGATTATCAGGGAAAAGGGAACAGACCGCAGTAAATTCTGGCGGGGAGAAGTAGACAAATATACCTGGGTAGAAGCTGGTTCCTCTTATCTGCCAAGCGATATGAATGCAGCTTATTTATGGGCGCAATTGGAGCTTGCAGACGAAATAAACAATAAAAGACTAAATTTGTGGAATACTTATTATAGAGAATTAACAGAACTGAAAGAAGAAGGACGAATAGAACTTCCGGTAGTTCCAGAAGATTGTATTCATAATGCGCATATGTTTTATGTTAAGACAGATAATATGGAACAGCGCAGTGATTTAATAAATGTTCTAAAAGAACATGAAATAGGAGCAGTATTCCACTATATTCCTCTTCATACGGTTGCAGCAGGGAAGAAATACGGTATTTTCCATGGAGAAGACCGTTATACCACCAGAGAAAGTGAGCGGTTATTAAGACTGCCTCTTCACAATAATGTAAGTGAAGCAGACGTACATTATGTTTGTGAGAAAATTAAGGAATACTATAAAAGAGGATAATTTATGAAGAAACTTTCATTTGTAATACCATGCTATAATTCAGAA
>CAZUKR010000171.1:0-3291 GCA_964620885.1 uncultured Eubacterium sp. | reverse complement strand
TACTTAATGACTCAAGAAATGGTAACATTTCATTTTCCAAAATATCCACAAGCTCTACATTCTGCTTTCCCTGAATCGCATCATTCAGCTTCAAAATAGTGTGATTTATATCCTCTTTTGAAATTTTTTCACTATCTCTGTTGATATAGTGCCTGGTACCATTTATCACTTCAATTTCCCAATTAATCCCTTTTAATATGTGTTGTAAGTACTCATCTGTGTCTTCTTTTCTTTCCCCTCTCAGCTCTGGCACAACCTCTTTTAACGCCTTTACAATCTTTACATTATAATCCTTTAATACCTCTAATGCCTCTATTTCTTCCTTGAATTGATTTACCATCTTTCTACTCCTTCCGTGGTTTTCTCTGTATGTAATTTTATATCGGTATCTTCCTTCTATATCTTAACCCTTTTGGACCCTTATATTATACTTCTTAACTATGATTTTCAGCAATTAGAATATAATTGTATGCCTCTAGCAATTCTCTTGATGTGTCAATATTTGTTGTCTCTACTAAATTTAAAAACTGCTCTTCTTCTGGTGTTAATTCATTTGCAACATATGTAACATCCTGTATCTTGAAACCACATTTCTGAAATAGCAAAACCAGATTTTCCCCTGTAAATCCATTTATGTTTTTCTTATCCCACAATCCATAACGCTCCGTATCAAGATAACTGCCACGGAGTATTGCATAAATATTCTTAATATTTCCAGAGTTATAAACAGATGCAATTACTTTTCCATTATCTTTCAAATATTTCCTTACATTACATAATATCTTTTCCGGTTCCTGCAACTGCTCCAGTATATTTCCCATAATAATAAAATCAAAACTTTCTTTCTCAAAAGGAAGTTCTTCTTTTTCAATGTCCATACAGTATATCTCTGCCACTCTGTTTCCTATTTCTGCTGCCTTTGGAAACTTCTCCACTCCCATAATCTCTGCTTTCGGATACAATCCCTTAATTCTTAATAGTGTATTTCCACAGCCGCATCCTATATCCAAAATACGAAATGCTTTTCCCGTGTCCTGTGGAAGATGCTCTATTAAGTCCAATCTCTGTCTTGTATAATAATCTACATCAAATCCATGCTTGGCATTATAGAGATAATAATTTTTTGTAATAAGGTTTTCATACCACTCTTTGTCCTGCTTAAAGCTAAGACTTCCGTAATGGAAAATAAAGCTGTTATAGCACAAGGCCAACCGGTACCCTTCATAGATAAGCCGCAGACAGAAATCAGAATCTTCGAAATTTCCGGGAGAAAAAACTTCATCTAAATACCCGGTTTTTTCCAGCGCTTCCCGACTTACCAGCAATGCATACCCCAATAAAAATATCGCATTTTCATAGGGATATTCCATCAGTACATTATTATAGACCGCCTGCTTTAGCTGTTCTGGAATACTTCTTGTTTCCCTCCCCTTTCCAGTAGAAGATATCTTTTCTGTCATATTGGAAATGCTTCCTACAGCTCCCATTTTCTCTTCACATAATGCCATCCTAAGCCAGAACAATGCATTTTCTGTTACAATGGTATCATTGTTCAAAAGCATAATATCATTCTGCTTTTCCGATAACTGAATTCCCTGATTGCACCCTTTGGGGAATCCTGCATTTTCTTCATTGCATCTGAGCACAATGTCCCTTTGCTCTTTTAGCCAATCTGTAATTCCATCCTGGGATGCGTTATCCACAACTACCAGCTGATATGACTGCTCTGGATTATTTCTGCGAATACTTTCCACACATTCTATCATCATCTCTTTGGCATTATAGGAAAGAATTACAATAGAAACTTTATGTCTGTTAACCCCTTCCTGCTCCAGTTTCCACATTTTCCCCTTTATCTCTTCTTCGTCTATATTTCCCAGAAACATTGCATTTTCATAACACAAATACGCTTTTTCTTTATTTTGTTCCAAATAATAGTCTCCAAGGAATTCAAAATTTTTCCCATTTAGACTATCTCCTTTTATGAGCTTTTCTAATACATAAAATCTATCTTCTTTCATTTGATACCATTCCTTCGTAAACTATATGACACAGATTATTTAACTCCTCCTGATTATAATCATTGTAACAGGTATTAAGAATTCTCCTTACTGTCTCCATCTCTTCTGTCTGAAGATAGGCATTTTTATTCCACCGGGAAAATAATTTAATCAGATTTTTCTGCATTTTTCTAAAATATCCGGCGTCCAGAAAAAGATTTGCCTGACCTGCAAAATATAAGGTTTCAAGGTAATATGTCTTTAAAAAGTAATATTCTATTTCATCATAGTAACGCTCTATAATTTCATCGTTGGCTGCTATATATTCCAACAGCTGCATCTGTACCTCCGGATGATCCAAAAGCCTCCCCGGCTTTTTCACTTCAAACTGCATTGTGCTTTCCGGATGCAGTCTCACTTTATAAAAAGCCTTTTTCATAAAACATATTCTTTCTGCATAAAACAATTGAGGATATACAAACAGAGGCTCTTCATAGATTCTATGCTCCGCAAATTGCGCTTTGCTTTTCTCCACCATAGACTTCCGGTAAATCTTACTGCAGTGGTTCATGGTCAGCACTTCTGACATCAGGGCATTCTTCCTAACCTCATCTTCCGTTATTTCTATTACCCCTTCCATCTTGCAATCATTGCACCGTTCTTCTCTTTCTCCTATGAAATTATAATGTTCAAACTGTAAGATATCTGCTTTGGTTTCCACTGCACGATTGTAAACCTCACTGTATGCTTTAGGCAATACCTTATCATCAGAATCTAAAAATGCAATATATTCCCCGGTTGCATACTTTAATCCTTCATTCCTTGCCCCTCCCTGCCGACGGTTTTTAGGCAAATTTATGGCAATTACACTATCTGGATACTTTTGTTCAAATCCTAAAATCTCTTCCCACGTAGAGTCGGTAGATGCATCATTCACAAGAATAATTTCCAAAAAATCCATTCCTATGGTCTGCTGTTCCAGAGATTCCAGACACTCTGCCAAATACTTTTTCGAGTTATAGCAAGGCACTACTACACTTATTTTCTTCACTCTTCTCTTTTACCTTTCATTCACCAATGCATATACCATAGTACACAGCTCTTCCAACTCCTGCTGACTATACTCCCTCTCACAAGTCTCTATCATCCGCTGCATTTTCTTCTCTTTTTCTTTCCTGATGTAAAAATTCATCCTCCACTCCGGAAATAGTTTCTGCACATTGCGCTGCATCTTGTTAAAATACTCCCCATCTAAAAACAGATTTCCCTGTGCTGCAAAGTACAAGGTCTC
>CAZUKR010000170.1:0-3331 GCA_964620885.1 uncultured Eubacterium sp. | reverse complement strand
AGGCAACGGACTCTGACTCCGTCATCTCAAGGTTCGAATCCTTGTGGGCCAGCTTAAAACCATCACAGCATGTGATGGTTTTTATTTTTTATATTAAAGGATACCAGGGGCAAAAGGTCATGATTTTCATGCTTGCATGAAAAAGCATGAGTTTGGGACCCGCAAAACATGAGAAAGTAGCCCGAACAGGGCGCATTTCGAATGTTTTTAGGAGTGCGAAGCAATCCGTAGGTACCGTGTGTCGAAGACACTTTGTACTAGGAATTTTTGGGAGGAAGAGCATGTATAGCTTTAACAGCAGGGTACGTTACAGTGAGGTGGACAAAGAAGGAAAGATAACATTAAATGCTATTTTGGATTATTTTCAGGATTGTAGTTTTTTTCATTCCGAAGATATTGGAATGGGAATGAAATTTCTTGCAGAACAGAAAGTGGCATGGGTATTATCTTCCTGGCAGATTGAGATAAACCGGTATCCAATATATGGAGAAAGTGTTAAGATAAGTACATGGCCATATGAGTTTAAGGGATTTTTCGGTTTTCGTAATTTTACCATGGAGACATCAGAAGGAGAGGTTCTTGCATTTGCAAACTCCATCTGGACATTGCTGGATTTGCAAAAGGGGCGTCCGGCGAGAATGCTTCCGGAAATGGTAGAAGCATATCAGTTATCACCGAAGCTGGAAATGCAGTGCGATTCCAGAAAAATTGAACTGCCGGAAAAGATGCAGGCAAAGGAGCCATTTCCTGTACATAAGTATCATATCGATACCAATCACCATGTTAACAATGGACGATATGTAGGGATGGCACAGGAATATTTAACAGAAGGAAACAACATAAGAAAAATGCGGGCAGAATACCGAAAAGCTGCGGTATATGGGGATGTAATTCATCCATATATTGCAGAAAAAATAGGGAAAACCATTGTAAGTCTTACAAACAGGGAGGGTGTACCCTATGCCATTATAGAGCTGGAGGAGAATAAATGATTTTATTAGGAGAAAAACAGGAATTAATAGTAGTAAAGAAAGTAGAATTTGGTGTATATCTTGGGGAGACAGAAGATGCACAGGATAAAGTTCTGCTTCCGGGAAAACGTGTACCGGAGGGTGTGGAAGAAGGAGACAAGATAGAGGTATTTGTGTACAAGGATTCCAAAGACCGGATTATTGCAACAACTACAGAGCCTAAATTAAAAATGGGAGAATATGCAGTACTTAAAGTGGTGTCAGTACAGCAAATTGGAGCATTTTTGGATTGGGGACTGGAGAAGGATTTGTTTCTTCCATATAAAGAGCAAAGCATAAAAGTACGGGAAGGGGATGAAATACTGGTTCGCCTCTATGTTGACAAAAGCCAGCGGCTTTGTGCAAGCATGCGTGGGTTATATGAACTGATATCTACAGACTCCCCTTATGAAGGCGGAGAGACCATACAAGGAAGAGTATACGAATTCAGTAATAATTTTGGAGCCTTTATTGCAGTAGATGATAAATATTCTGCCCTGCTTCCAAGACATGAGGATCACAGCTATCTTAGAATTGGAGAAGTAATAGAAGCAAAAATAGCAGAGATAAAACCAGATGGAAAACTGACGTTGACCATGAGGGACAAGGCATATGCCCAGATTGAAGAAGATGCAGAACAGGTGTTAGAGATACTTGATGAGTATGGAGGAGTATTGCCTTTTACAGATAAAGCCTCCCCGGAACTGATTATGCAGGAAACTAAAATGAGTAAAAATGCATTTAAACGTGCAGTAGGACGTTTATACCGGGAACATAAGATTGAAATCGCAGACCATTGCATCAGAAAAAAGTAGGGGGAGTTTATGTCCGATAATAAAGGGGCTAACAGGCTGTATCTTTTGACGATTACAGCTTTTGTAGCAGCCAGTCTGGCAATAGGCAGACTGTCAAGGATAGAAATGCCCGTATATGCGACGCTGGTGATTGCCCAGATGTCCATATTAATACCTGCTATTTTGTATTGCAAAAAAAGAAAAATTGTAATAAGAGAACTGATTCCCTGCCGGAAAATCAGTTTTTCCACAGGAATCCTGGTGGTGGTTTCTACTTATCTTATGTACCCCCTTATGATAGTATTGAATGCTGTGACCCTTTTATTTACAGACTCAGCGTTGGCGGGTGTGCAGACAGAAATGATGAACGGCAGTATGGTAGTGGCAACATTGGTAATAGCTGTATTACCTGCCTGTGCGGAAGAATTTCTGTTCCGCGGGGTATTGTTTCAAACATACCGCAAGAGCAGAATTTTACCAGCCATTATAATCAGTGCATTTTTGTTTGGGTGTATGCATATGAATCTCAATCAATTTGGATATGCCTTTGTAATGGGAATTTATCTGGCTTTTCTGGTGGAAGGAACCGGAAGTATTTTCAGTTCCATTCTGGCCCATTTTACCCTGAATTTTACCGGGGTATTTCTGAACTGGATATTGAAAAATTTTTATTCCTCCCAGGCAATGGACAGTGCTATGCAGCAGACTGGAAATTTTCTGCAGAATGAGAAAGAGCAGGTTGTTATGCTGCTGATGGGGATATTCATCTGGTTTGTGATTGCAATGGGTACAACCGTTGCAGGTGTGGCTGTTTATATTCAGATTTGCAAGTTAAATGGACGGTGGGAACATATGAAAAAAATGTTCCGAAAGGGCACCAGGGAAAGGATTATTACCATTCCGCTGATTTTGGCAGTAGCGGCAGCTGTTATGATTATGATTTTATCTTTATAAATATAAAAGGGAAGAGACCATGTGAATAGTTTCTTCCCTTTTATTTAGATTGAAATATCAATATTTGTGCCAAGATGGGGAGTTACAGACTGTTCCATCATTTTAATCATGGAGTCACCCATAACTTCCACCATGTCCAGCTGTTTGCCTAATACAGCAACGCCAACATCATTATTGACCTTAGACATGCTCAGGGTTGTTGATAAAGAAGCAATATCCATATAATCCGCCACCTTTCCTGTTTTTATTATGCCACGGAAATAGTGGAAAAGCAATAAAAATATAAAAAGAGAAAACCGGATGAAAAAAATGGAAGAAGTGTGTATAATTGAAAATACAAAAGATAAATGAATGGAGGAATTTCTATGTTATACGATGTTATCATATTAGGAAGCGGTCCGGCGGGGTTAAGCGCTGCAATTTATGCCCAGCGTGCCAAACTAAATACCCTGGTGGTAGAGGCTAAACCATTAAGCGGAGGGCAGATACTTGATACATATGAGGTGGATAACTATCCAGGAATACCGGGAACCAGTGGATTTGAACTGGGAATGAAATTCCGTACCCATGCAG
>CAZUKR010000169.1:0-3352 GCA_964620885.1 uncultured Eubacterium sp. | reverse complement strand
CAGTTCGTATCTACATTGCTCAGAAGAGAAAAATCTCTGTTGGTGATAAGATGGCTGGTCGTCATGGTAACAAAGGTGTTGTTTCCCGTGTACTTCCAGTAGAAGATATGCCATTTCTTCCAAACGGACGTCCGCTGGATATTGTATTAAACCCATTGGGTGTACCATCCCGTATGAACATTGGTCAGGTGCTGGAAATCCATTTAAGCCTTGCAGCAAAGGCATTAGGATTTAACATAGCGACTCCTGTATTTGATGGGGCAAACGAGACGGATATTATGGACACTCTGGATTTGGCGAATGATTATGTAAATCTATCATGGGAAGAATTTGAAGCAAAATACACAGAAGCGATTCTTCCGGAAATGATGGAATACTTATCTGAGAATAGAGAACATAGAGAACTGTGGAAAGGTGTCCCAATTACACGTGATGGAAAGGTAAGATTACGTGATGGAAGAACTGGAGAATATTTTGATAGTTCTGTAACCGTTGGTCACATGAATTACCTGAAGCTTCACCATCTGGTAGACGATAAGATTCATGCACGTTCTACTGGTCCTTACTCACTGGTAACACAGCAGCCATTAGGTGGTAAAGCACAGTTCGGTGGACAGCGTTTCGGAGAGATGGAAGTTTGGGCACTGGAAGCATACGGTGCATCTTATACCCTGCAGGAAATCTTAACTGTAAAATCCGATGATGTTATCGGACGTGTTAAGACTTACGAAGCAATTATTAAAGGTGACAATATTCCGGAACCTGGAATTCCTGAATCCTTTAAGGTACTTTTGAAAGAACTTCAATCTTTAGGTCTGGATGTAAAAGTGCTTGACGAGAATAGAGAAGAAGTAGAGCTTATGGAAACCAGTGAATACGGCAATACGGACTTGAATTCTGTGATTGCAGGAGACCGTAATTTTGCTTTTGAAGAAGATGAATCCTTTGGAGCAATGGGCTTTCAGAAGCAGGAATTCAATGCAGAAAGTCAAGAACTGGTAGCTGTAGAGGAAGAGGAAAAAGCTGCAGAAGACCAGACAGAGGATCAAGCAGGGGACGATTTAGGCAACTTTGATAATGTTCTTGAAGAAGAATAAAAAAGGAAGGGAGTGCCATACATGCCTGATACAATGAACAAAGAAAAATACCAGCCAATTACATTTGATGCTATTAAGATTGGTCTGGCATCACCTGAAAAAATTAGAGAATGGTCTAGAGGAGAAGTAAAAAAGCCTGAAACCATTAATTATAGAACCTTAAAACCAGAAAAAGACGGATTGTTCTGTGAGCGTATTTTCGGACCTAGCAAGGACTGGGAATGCCATTGTGGTAAATACAAAAAAATCCGTTATAAAGGTGTTGTCTGCGATCGTTGCGGTGTAGAAATTACAAAAGCAAATGTGCGTAGAGAACGTATGGGACACATTGAGCTTGCAGCTCCTGTTTCTCATATCTGGTACTTCAAGGGAATTCCAAGTAGAATGGGATTAATTCTTGATTTAACCCCAAGAACTCTGGAAAAGGTACTGTATTTTGCATCCTATATCGTAATAGAGAAAGGAAGTTCTGATTTACAGTACAAACAAGTATTATCAGAAGCAGAATATCAGGAAGCGAGAGAAAAATTTGGCAGCGATTTCCGTGTGGGAATGGGTGCAGAAGCAGTCAAAGAGCTGCTACAGAGAATTGAATTAGAAAAAGAGGCAGTAGAGTTAAGAACAGGATTAAAAGATGCAACAGGACAGAAACGTGCCAGAATCATCAAACGTCTGGAAGTAGTGGAAGCATTCCGTGGTTCCAAAAATAAACCAGAGTGGATGATTATGGAGGTTGTTCCGGTCATTCCGCCAGATTTACGTCCTATGGTACAGTTAGATGGTGGACGTTTTGCAACATCTGACCTGAATGACTTATATCGTAGAATTATTAACAGAAATAATCGTCTGAGAAGACTGTTGGAATTAGGGGCTCCTGATATTATCGTTCGTAACGAGAAGAGAATGCTGCAGGAAGCAGTAGATGCCCTGATTGACAACGGAAGAAGAGGCCGTCCGGTTACCGGACCTGGTAACAGAGCCCTCAAGTCCTTGTCCGATATGTTGAAAGGTAAGTCCGGACGCTTCCGTCAGAACTTACTTGGAAAGCGTGTTGACTATTCCGGACGTTCCGTTATCGTAGTTGGACCGGAACTGAAGATATATCAATGCGGACTTCCAAAAGAAATGGCAATCGAATTATTTAAGCCATTTGTTATGAAAGAACTGGTTGGAAATGGAACCGCTCATAATATTAAAAGTGCAAAGAAAATGGTAGAAAGACTTCAGCCGGAGGTATGGGATGTACTGGAGGATGTAATCAAGGAACATCCGGTTATGCTGAACCGTGCTCCTACACTTCACAGACTTGGTATTCAGGCATTTGAACCAATTCTGGTAGAAGGTAAGGCAATCAAGCTTCATCCATTGGTTTGTACTGCATTTAACGCTGACTTCGACGGTGACCAGATGGCTGTCCATCTTCCGTTATCTGTAGAAGCACAGTCAGAGTGCCGTTTCTTACTGTTATCACCAAACAACCTGTTAAAACCATCCGATGGTGGTCCGGTTGCCGTTCCTTCACAGGATATGGTTCTCGGTATCTACTATCTGACTCAGGAAAGACCGGGTGTTTTAGGTGAAGGTAAATTCTTTAAAAATGTAAATGAAGCGATTCTGGCATATGAAAATGAATCCATAACTTTGCATTCCAAAATCAATGTACGTGTGTCAAAAACCATGCAGGATGGTGAAGAAATAACCGGAACGGTAGAATCTACACTGGGAAGATTTATTTTTAATGAAATTCTTCCACAGGATTTGGGATTTGTAGATAGAACGAAACCAGAAAATCAACTGGTATTGGAGATTGACTTCCATGTTGGTAAAAAAGGCTTAAAGCAGATATTAGAAAAAGTTATTAATATCCATGGTGCAACCATAACTGCTGAAGTTTTGGATGATATCAAGGCTATGGGATATAAATATTCCACAAGAGCAGCCATGACCGTATCTATTTCCGATATGACTGTACCGGAAAAGAAACCGGAATTGATTCAGAATGCACAGGATACTGTAGATAAGATTACAAGGAACTACAAACGTGGTCTGATTACAGAAGAAGAAAGATATAAAGAAGTTGTAGAAACATGGAAAGAGACAGATGATATCCTTACCAAGGAACTGTTAGATGGTCTTGATAAGTATAATAACATCTATATGATGGCTGACTCCGGAGCCCGTGGTTCTGATAAACAGATTAAACAGCTGGCAGGTATGCGTGGTTTGATGGCTGATACAACAGGTCGTACCATTGA
>CAZUKR010000168.1:0-3359 GCA_964620885.1 uncultured Eubacterium sp. | reverse complement strand
TGGACAAAAAGAGTGTGGGAACGATTCTTGGAAATATATTACTGGACAGCGGGAAAAATTTGGGGTTAAATATAGCTGGGGAAGGTGCTGGAGTACTTCTTGGAAAAGTAAGTAAGGTGGCAAGTGATGGGATTAAGGGCGGTAAAAAAACCATTGGCAATATTGTAAAAAATCTTGATACAAACAATATATCGAATATGACTAAACAAGAGATTATTGATGGTATACCAGATAGTTGGAAATATGCAGAGCACAATGGATTTGTGCATATAAAAGATGAAACTGGAATAATGCGTATTAGAATTGACCCACCAGATAAAGTGATCCAATATCCACACGTTCATGTGTATGATAATAACGGAAATTTGTTAGACAAGGTTGGTAATATTGTAGATAGAAAGAGTCCTGATGGACATATACCATATAAAAATTAGGAGGGTTCCATGATAGAAGAATTAAAAAAGAAAATTGAAGATAGTTACTATTGGGATGCAAGGGTTAAAGTCTTGGATTGTAATTATTTTGGAGATGAAGTCAAATTGGTATTTGAAGATGATGAAAAGGATATTACATATCATTTTGAAGAGTGCTATAAAGTGAAAATTGAGCATGCAGTTAAATGTCCTAAGGATAGAGCATCAAAAGAACTTACGTTTGCACAGATTCCATATTTTATGCAAGATGTAGAATTGCAAGAAGTTATAATGTGTGAAAAAAAATATATTGAATTTCAAATAAATATGCATCCTGTTGAAGTGTTGATAGTATGTAATAAATTTAGTATTTATTAGGGGTATACTTTAGGACTTCTAACTCTCTAAACTCCCACGCCACGCTTTCGCTTGGCACCACCATAAATGAAACAAGCAGCGAGTGGTTAGCACGAGGTTATGATAAACTACGGTATAGTCCAGATGTTAATCTACAAACTGGAATAGCAAACAAGATAGATGGGTGGGGAAGCGGAGGCGGACAACAGTTTAATAATATGAGGAAGAAATTACCACAGTCTTCTTTTATTAACGAAAGAATAATAGGAGAATATGAACATTAGAAAAGAAAATAATAAAATAAGTATTAATGGAAAAACATTACAGTTTAATAACAATATTGACACAATATTAGAGTTTCCAGAATGTTGTATTGTTTTCTTAATGGACGATGATATTCTGGAAAACAATGTTTTAAAGATTGATTATAATGGAAATGAAAAATGGAATATATCACAAATAATTAAGTTTGAATATCCAGAATCATATATATCCCTTAGTAAGGAAAACGAAAATTTATTTAGCGTTGTAACATATAATGGTGTAAAATTTACTATTGATGTGATAACAAATAAGATAATTAATAAAAAGATAACTAAATAAAATAAAACAATTTTAAACAGATTTTTTAATACAAAAATTGTCCCTATGGTAACGTGAATTTCGCCAGGGATCCTAGGATAAGTGATTATCCCTTGCTGGGCACCCAAATAAAGTACAGGCTATTTAGCTAAGTATGTAGAAAATAAATTGTTTTGACCAAACTGTACTCAAAAAAAGGTGATTAAATATATGGAAGTATTATACAGATGTTTCTCAAAGCGGACTATTAGGTCAATTTAGAGCGGATTTAATAAGAAAATATATTATCAATAAGAAATAAGTATAAAAGTCAGTGGACGTAAAAATCTACTGATTTTTTTATGTCTCAAATTCAATGTAACCACATCTATAAAATTACTAATTAATTTCGAATGAGAAAGCCAGTCGCGGATAGAAGAAGGGGTATTAGATTTGTTAAGAGGAAGTGCAGCTTGAACTCTGGCTGTCCACTGATTACAAGCTTACAGAACAGGAGATGGAAGATGCTCAGTCCATGCTGGATGAATATTTTGCACCGGGAACAGCGGCGCAGCAACTTCGGGATGCGAATAGCGCCGGTATGGCAGGGGTTATGCGTAATAAAATGACAGATAAAGAAAGTCAGAAATATCAGTTGATGGCAGCTTTGTCAAATAAAACAAGTACATGGAACTCACTGGTTATCGGAGTCATGAGTGCGATTCCACTGCTTGACAATTACATGGACTGGTCCAGTGAAATGATATTCAAAGTAGAAGGAAAAACCATGTTAGACATTTCCAGGATGGAACATATGTATGCCAACAGCAGTGTCCAGCATCCCATTGCATCCGGTGGGGGAGGGATTCTGGGCAGTCTGGCATTATATAATGCGGCAGTCAAAGTAGCAAATTCCATACCCCAGATAGCAAAATTGGCAGGGAGCTGGGCAGGAAGCCTTTCTAAGTTACCGATTCTTGGAAAGATAAATAAGAAGCATCTCTCCAATATACTGGGAGCCACCATAGTGGATGCAGGGGTATACACCCTGCCCCAGACGGTAAAGGATATTGTGGACAAAAAGAGTGTGGGAACGATTCTTGGAAATATATTACTGGACAGCGGGAAGAATTTGGGGTTAAATATAGCTGGAGAAGGTGCTGGAGCGCTTATTGGGAAAGTAAGTAAGGTGGCAAGTGATGGGATTAGGGGCGGTAAAAATGTTGGAGATTTAATTCGTAAAAGTGAATTTACTAATAAATGGGGAATTTTAGACGATGGAACTAACCAAGGTGTAAAACATTTTAGTGATTATTGGGAAAAATACCCAGAAAGAATTCCATCATTAGAGCAGAGACTAGGGATTTCCAAAGGCTCTTTTAGTAATTCCCTTGACGGATTTAATAATTTTACATTACAGGCAGAACGTGTTATTAGTGAAGCAATATCAACTGGAAATGTTAAAAATATTAATGGTAAATCGATTTACTATATTGATGGTGTAACTAATTTAAAAAAGAGTGTTGTTGTAATAGTACGTGATGGAAAAATTCAATCTATAATGCCTAGTGATATTAAATCATTCAATAAGATGCAGTAGAGGTAATTAAGTATGAAAAAATATGTAATAAATGCAATTTATGTAGAAGGATATGAAAGAATTGCTTTGATAGAGAGAATAGATAATGGTGAAAAGTTCACAGTACATTTCTTAGAGTATGATGAATACTTGGATAGTGGCGGAGAATCAACGAAAAGAAAAGTAGGAGATGTATTGGAAGGAGATATATCTATTGATTTAGTAAGTATTAGTAGGAACATGGATAAAGAAATAATGCATCAACAAACAATAGAAAAATCTTCTCATATTGAAGCAATCGTAGAAGTATTCCAAGTAATAGATGATTATTCTATATATGCATTTTCGTCTATTTCAAATGATAAAATTTTAGTTGAATTTGAAGATATGGTAAATTATTGTGAGAATGATATAGTATTTATTGAAGGCTCTTTGGAAATGAATGAAAT
>CAZUKR010000167.1:0-3382 GCA_964620885.1 uncultured Eubacterium sp. | reverse complement strand
TGCCGTCTCATAGGCTGGATTCACCAGGTTCACTCCACCTCCCATAATCCCATGTATGGTAGAACGCAGCAGTGGATAATGGGTACAGCCCAGAATCAGAGTATCAATATCAGATTCCTGGAAAGAAGCCAGATATCGTTTTGCTACATCTATGGTAATGCTGTCTTTCAGCCATCCCTCTTCTATCAGCGGAACAAAGAGAGGACAAGCCTTCCCTAATACTACTGCATTGGGATTCTGCTGCTGTATAGTCTTGGTATAAATATGACTTGCAATGGTTCCTTCTGTTCCGATTACACCAATTTTCCCATTTATCGTGGTTTCTGCCGCTACCTTTGCGCCCGGCTTCACCACACCGATAATAGGTATTTTCATCTCCGGACGAAGCTCTTCCAGTGCAAATGCACTTGCCGTATTACATGCAACCACAATGGCCTTTACACCTTTTGATTCCAAAAAACGGATAATCTGTTTGGAATAGCGGATAATGGTCTCCTTTGACTTGCTTCCATATGGAAGTCTTGCAGTATCTCCAAAATAAATAATGTGTTCTTCCGGCAATTGGCGCATAATCTCTCTAGCTACCGTAAGACCGCCTACGCCAGAATCAAATACCCCAATAGAGGCATATCTTTTATCTTCAAATGTTTGTATCATATTGCTATCTCCATAGAATAATTCATATAGATTTATATTACCTTTTTTACTTAGAAATTGCAACAGCTTCCTTAATATCTTCCCAAACATCTCCCAAAGCAAATTTTACCTCATAATTCTTATTTTCCATAAGGCTTTTATATTCTTCCGTTGTCAGGGTACGTTCCAGGGACTTCTCTGCTTCTTCGTCTACCACCTCGTAAGTACTGTTAAAAAAACAAAGATTTGGGTACATGACACACCACCAGTTACGTCCTCCTCCATCCCCAATAGAAACCTCCAGTGCCTCGTAATCACCTGCTGGAAATGTGTAGGCACCATATGTTTTTTCCGGAAACTCTGTCCACGCAAGCCTTGCAGATACAGTATATGTATAACCCTCTTCTGCTATGATGGATTCTGCTTTTTCTTCTATACCTGAAAGATTCTCTGTAACAATCTGACGGCTCTGCTCAATATTGGAAACATCCGAAAGTTTAGGCTGCATATAAGTGCCGATAGCATCTCTTACTTTTAACTTCAATTGTTGATCTACCTTTGAATCACTGTTTGCAAGTACATGAAAACGAATGATTTTCTCTGCTATTTCTTCTGTCATTTTATATTGTTTATACTGTTGATATCCTGTAATAAGCAAAAATGCTGCTGTCAGTATCAAAATTCCTTTGAATGCTTTATGTGATTTTTTCATGATAATACCTTCCTTAACCGTTCCTTTCGGAACTTTTCTTGCCGGCTAAAGAAAGTATTACCCATTTTTTTTACGTTATTCCTTTTATTCCCAATTTAAAATTGAGATATCTGCCTGAAATACCTGCTGCACTGTTTTTCCATAGGTTTCCGGCATATTTCTATATTCTTCATATAATTTTCGACTATGTCCTCCCAATGCAATATAGCTATTGGTTATATCTACTCCAAATTTCTCCTGAATATTTCCTGCTGCCTTGGTAAGACCAAATTCCAGCTGCTGCTCTATATTTTGTTCCAGCCTGTACTGCTGATTAATAGAGACCTCATTTTCCTGATAAATTCTTCCTTTTCCGCTGATTGACACTATAACCACCGGTATGCCCTGCTGTTCTTGAATACTTCTTTCTACCTTTATATCTGTGATTTCTACTGTTGTTCCATCTTTACATTCGCAGACAAATTGTTTCAGCAGATTCTGGCTTAAAAACACCTGCATTGCCTCTTCCACTGAAACATCTCCTATATACTGGAAGTTGGAAACCATCCCATATTTTGTAATGACGGGGCGTTCTCCCTGCTCCGTAAGAACTGGTATCAGCAGCAGTTCATTCTGATTATGCCATTGATTCATCAAATCTCCCACTGTAACAATTTTGCTATTTTTAAAATCTTTTTGACTCTCCAGCATTTCTTCCAGATATTTACCCACAGACCCTTCCGTCTCCTTCGTCAGGGCAAGTATCTGTGCCGCCTGAGGCTCTGTCAGAAACAGGCTGGTATTCCTGGCAATACTTTCCTGCTGTTCCCAGTTTCCCAGCACTTTCCGCAGCATTTTCATATGCTGAAGCATATCTTTTTCCAGAAGAATGTTTTTTAAATGATTATAATCTAAAGTGCGGTTTGTATTATTTTCATATGCCTTTTCCACATGATACATATCCTTTCCTTCAATAGAAAATTCCTTCGGTGTGTCTGCGGTTTGGCTCTGGTCTGAAATCTGCATTAAATCTGGAAAATCATAACTTACAACCAGTTTCTCTGCCTCTTCCTCCTCCTTCCATCCAATCCCCATTGCCAGAGGAAAGCTGCGCTGTTCCAGTTCTGTAGATTCACACCCGGACAAACACATGAGAAACAAGATTGCTATGACTCCTGCTGTATATCTTCTTTGCACCGTTTCTTTCCTCCTTTCCGTCCATTCCAATAGGTTCGGATATGATGTACCAACGGCACAATCAGAAGGATTCCAAACATACCGGGCAATACAATCCACTGCTGGTATTTTTCAAATACCTCTTCCATGAAACTGTTTTCCATAAAACTATTTCCAGTTAAAAATACCAGTATTAGAACCACCCATATACTATAGTTCGTCTTCTCTTCATGGCATAGTTCTTTCAAAATCAGTGTTCCCTGAAATATTCCTGTATGAAGCAGCGCAAACAATGCAAAAAACCAGATTGCCATCATCGTGACATCCTGCCGCGGGAAAAAACCTCCCGGCAGGTTCACCATACTCATCAGGGTAATAATAGGTCTTTTCAGCACCTGCAGTGTGTTCTGTCCAAAGGTTCCAAGTAGAATTAAATAAATCACTATATTTATCGCTGTTACTGACACAAGTGCTGTTTTTCCGCATCTTGCTATTTTTTCCGATTTTTTACAAAAGGGTTTTAAAAATAACAATCCCACCAAAGGCACTAAAAATACCCACACTGTAATACTGTTTTCCATATATAATTTACCATTCGAAAACAGTAGTGGAGTCCAGTAATCTGTATTAACAGAAAAGGCAGCAAGCAGCAGCATCACTAACAAAGGAATTGCCAGAAACCAGAACAAAATCTCATATACTCTTACCCTGCCTTCTATCCCTCTTATGGTCCCATATGCTGCCAGTATTAAAATCAGTATCTCTACCATCCGGTAAGAACCTTCGGGCAAGAGCCACACCATAATCAGAATATTCAGCTGATACACCACGTAACCTGCCAATACAATAAAATACAGCAAATAAAATACGCTGAAAATA
>CAZUKR010000166.1:0-3466 GCA_964620885.1 uncultured Eubacterium sp. | reverse complement strand
TATAGAATGATGATACGAAGTTTTTTATATATTTTTCTGGGAGTGATTCAGAATTAATTTAGCCATTTCAATGATAAGCGCCTGCTCATCAGGTGTTGCAGAGGTAAGCAGCTGTATCCATAGCTTTTCGTTGGAAGAAGGAGACGGCGTTATTGTATCAGACAGCAGATAGTCAATAGAAACCCCCAAAACATTAGCAAGGAGTGTAAGTTTTCCAAGGGTAAGACTGCGTTCACCCCGCTCCACAAATCCGATATAGGTAGTGGAAACGTTGATTTTTTCAGCAAGCTGTTCCTGAGTAAAGTTTAATTTTTGCCGTTCTTCACGGATTCGTTTTCCTAAGGCTTTTTGATTCATAATATCTCCTAGTATAAAAATTCAGTAAATATAACATTTATCTTATTGTAACCATAAGTTGCAAAAATATTAACAAACAAAAAGTTGTATAAAGGATAACTAAAAGTTGTTTTTTGTAAAACAAAGTGTTATTATATTTCTGAAAACAAAATATTAAAACTTAAAAAGAGAAACTGGGAGGATACAAAATTTATGGAAAAGAAAAAAACGATTCTAAAAAAATGGTGGTTTTGGGTATTGGCAGTTGTTTTAGTTGGTGGAATGGTTGGAGCATGTGGCGGCCAGGATGATAAGGAAAAAGAAGGAAAGAAAAAAGAAGTATCAGATGAAAAAAACACAGAAGGGAAAGAAAAAGAGAAAAAGGAAGAAGAGGAAGAAGAAAAGACAAAAGAAGCAGCCGTAGAAGAGCAGGTGCTTTTGGAGCAGGATGGAATAAAAGTAACATTAAAGGAACTGGATAACGATTCATTACTGGGACCTCAATTAAAAGTATTGGTAGAAAACAGTTCAGAAAAGAATCTAACAGTACAGACCAACAATGTTTCTGTAAATGGTATTATGATACAAAGCCTTTTTTCCTGTGAAGTAGCAGCGGGAAAAAGTGCTAATAATGAAATATCCTTGTTAAGTTCTGATTTAGAAGATGCAGGGATTACGATTATACAGAATGTGGAATTAAATTTCCATGTATTTGACACAGCAAGCTATGATACTGTATTTGACAGTGATACCATCTATATCGCTACATCTTTGGACGGCACAGAAGAACAGGCAATAGATGACAGTGGTGTGGTGCTTTTGGAACAGGATGGAATCAAACTTACTGTAAAAGAGGCAGATAGTGAAAATAGCTTTTGGGGAGCAGATATTTATATATATGTAGAAAACAGTACAGATAAAAATATAACTGTTCAGGCAAGCGCAGTTTCTATTAATGGATTTATGGTACAGCCGTACTTTTCCTGTGAGGTAGTGGCAGGAAAGAAAGCCTATGATAGTATTACGTTTATGGAGTCTGATTTAAAGGATAACAATATTGAGAGCATAGATAATATGGATATTAGTTTCCATGTATTTGATACGGCAAGCTATGATACTGTATTTGATACAGACCCCTTATCTGTTTCTTTTGCAGAATAAAGTAACAGTATAAAATGAAAACGCCATGAAACGGAGCCCTCCATTCGGGGGGCTCTTAGAGTTTAGAAAAACTTATCCGGCGTTTTTTAAATGGTAAGTCAATGCCATTTCAATACAGAGGGCAAGTTCATCTATCGGCAGAGTTTCATTTGGATCTATGACAATTGCCCTATTTTTAGAAAATTCTAATTTGTTACTAAACAGCGTTCTGAAATCACTGACTAAGGTGGTTTGGCAATGAAAGAATATAGCAATTTTATCATCGCCAAATCGATCCAGACGGATTGGAGAACCTGCTTTTTTTACAGTTGAATAAGTAGATTGCCCCCATTTGAGACTTTCCTCCAGTTCACCCACTTCAGGGATTTTGCTGGCTACATTATAAATCAGCTCCCTTATCTGCAGCAGAGGATATCTATATTCAACAGGGTAGTTATCAAATACGATTTTTACATTGGTATCCATATGATTATCTCCTCTATATAACATTTTGAATTATTTATATCAAATTTTAGCATAAAATATAGCGCTATGCATTGATATATTTTCCAATTATTGTATATATTCCAAAATACAGGGGAAAATTTAAGAAAGTCCTTGACACGGAACTTTTAACCTTATATAATTATTTAGCGTGCATACGAATGCATGTTGATAATTATCACAGGAGGTGAAAAGAATGCCAACATTTAACCAGTTAGTAAGAAAAGGAAGACAAACATCTGAAAAGAACTCTACAGCACCGGCTTTGCAGAAAGGATATAACTCCTTGAAGAAACGCCCAACTGATAGTTCAGCACCACAGAAAAGAGGTGTTTGTACAGCAGTTAAAACTGCAACTCCTAAGAAACCTAACTCTGCTCTTCGTAAAATTGCCAGAGTACGTCTTTCCAATGGAATCGAAGTAACAGGATACATTCCAGGAGAAGGTCACAACTTACAGGAACATAGCGTTGTTCTGATTCGAGGCGGAAGAGTAAAAGACTTACCAGGTACTAGATACCATATTATTCGTGGAACATTAGATACAGCAGGTGTTGCAAACAGACGCCAGGCTCGTTCCAAATATGGTGCCAAGAAACCAAAAGAAGCTAAAAAATAAATTTTAGCTGACAATAGTATCACAGTTAAGTGTAGAAGTTTATTGAATAAAACTTCAATAAGCGTGAACTATAAGGTTAGTGTTGGAAAGCGCGAAAGCGTACATTCTTTTAAATAGATGAATTTCCGCACGAACACACGTAGACGACACATGTGAGTACCGTTGAATTAATCGAAAAAGAAAAAGAGATTTATGAAACATTAAAAGTTTCATAAGCGGAAAGATGATTAAGGAGGGAAGAAACGTGCCACGTAAAGGACATACTCAAAAAAGAGACGTATTAGCAGATCCGATATACAATAACAAAGTGGTTACCAAACTTATCAATAACATTATGTTAGATGGTAAGAAAGGTGTAGCTCAGAAAATTGTATATGGGGCATTTGACAAAGTTGCAGCAAAAACCGATAAAGCAGCTATCGAAGTATTTGAAGAAGCTATGAACAACATCATGCCAGTATTAGAGGTAAAGGCAAGACGTATCGGTGGAGCAACATATCAGGTACCAATCGAAGTTAGAACTGACAGACGTCAGGCTTTAGCTCTTCGCTGGTTAACTACCTACTCACGTAAGAGAGGCGAGAAGACCATGGAAGATAGATTGGCAAATGAAATTATGGATGCAGCCAATAGTACTGGTGCAGCTGTAAAGAAAAAAGAAGATATGCACAAAATGGCAGAAGCAAACAAAGCTTTTGCACATTACAGATTCTAAGAGAATCATTCATAGGTGTCAAATCACCTATTGTCTACAATTTCGTAAGAAAAGATTGCCTTGGGGCAATCTGAAATTGGGACGACATATTTTCGTTTAACAAAATTAGGAGGAAAAAACCTTGGCTGGAAGAGAATATCCATTAGAGAGAA
>CAZUKR010000165.1:0-3472 GCA_964620885.1 uncultured Eubacterium sp. | reverse complement strand
AGTATTACATATAATATTGATGTCGAGAATCCTGTGTGCTATAATAAGAATACCATAAAATAGTAGATTGAACGAATCGTAAGAATATTAGAAAAGGATGATTGGCTATGATGACAGAAGAGTTAAGGGAACAGTTGATCAGACAGTTTCCCGCAGAGGTAGTTGAAACAAAGGGTGAGTTGGATAAAGCGTATTATTCCTGTCCCGCATGTGGAAGACCGGTATCCTTAGGAATGGATAAGTGTGGATGTGGACAAATATTAAGCTGGAAGAATATTAAGCTGGAAGAAGCCGCCAAAGGAATGAAAATGGCAACACTGCAGTTTGAAGTACCAATAGATTTTACCAAAGGAAATTGTAGAAAATGTCCTATTTCCTATATTGGGAAAACTTCTGGAGAGAATGTATATGAATGTCCTTTAAAAATGAGAGGAACCTGTAAGTTAGAGATTTCCTAAATTGTTTTAATTGAGGTATTAAGATAGGGGGAATAGATTAACGAAAGCAGGTAGTAAGAAGTGGAGAATACAAAATCATCAACGTTATTGACAGAAGGTTCTATCTGGAAAAAAATCATTGCATTTGCAATACCTATTTTCCTGGGGAACCTTTTTCAGCAGTTATACAATACAGCAGATTCTCTGATTGTAGGAAATTTTATTGGCAGTGATGCATTGGCTGCGGTAAGTTCTTCAGGGAATCTGATTTTTTTAATGGTGGGATTTTTTAACGGAATTGCTATGGGTGCAGGAGTGGTGATTGCACGTTATTACGGTGCCCGTAAGACAGAAGAATTGGAAAAAGCAGTACATACACTAGTGGCGTTTGGCCTGATAGCAGGAATCGGACTTACTATAGTAGGAATGATTATGACCCCGCATATTCTGCAATGGATGGGAACACCCAAGTCAGTGCTTCCCAATTCAATATTATATTTCAGAGTTTATTTTGCAGGTTCTCTGGGATTTGTAATGTATAACATTTTTGTGGGAATTATGCAGGCAACAGGGGATAGCAAGCGTCCATTGATATATCTGATAATTTCCTCTGTAACAAATGTTGTATTAGATTTACTGTTTATTGCAGTATGGGAGATGGGGGTTGGCTCCGCCGCTGTAGCAACGATTATTTCCCAGTTTTTAAGTGCGTTTCTCTGTCTCATACATTTATTGCGCAGTAAAGAGGTATATCGAGTACAGATTAAAAAAATAAGATTCCACGGAAGGATGATGAAGCAGATTATTACAAATGGTCTGCCGGCAGGAATACAAAATTCAATTATTGCCCTTGCCAATGTAGTGGTTCAGTCCAACGTCAATGCCTTTGGGATGGCGGCAGTAGCCGGCTGTGGAGCATATTCCAAAATTGAAGGGTTTGGATTCCTGCCAATTACCTGTTTCGCCATGGCGATGACCACGTTTATAAGTCAGAATTTAGGGGCAAAGAAATATGACAGGGTAAAAAAGGGAGCACGTTTTGGAATTATCTGTTCTATTACCATAGCAGAGATTGTAGGCATTATTATCTATATCTTTATCCCTGTACTCATTCGTGCTTTTGACAGTAATCCAGATGTTATTCATTATGGAACGATTCAGGCAAGAACAGTTACGTTATTTTATATTCTGCTGGCATTATCCCATTGTCTGGCAGCAATATTCCGGGGAGCCGGAAAAGCAGTGGTACCAATGCTGGTAATGCTAGTTTGCTGGTGTATAATACGAATTACTTATATTACAGTGGCAGTGAAGATGGTACCGGTAATACAAACAGTGTTCTGGGCGTATCCTCTCACCTGGTCTTTAAGTTCTGTAATTTTTCTGATTTATTTCTGGAAGGCAGACTGGATTCACAACTTTGATAAGCAAGGGAAATAAATCTGTATAAAATTTCCATATTCGCACATTCTATTATAGAAATAATATGAAAGGCAGGGAGTTTTATGGCAACAGATTTTAAACAGAGTGAAACAATGAAGAACTTAATGCGTGCATTTGCGGGAGAAAGCCAGGCGAGAAACCGCTATACGTTTGCAGCGTCCCAGGCACGCCAGCAGGGATTATATGTGATTGAGCAGGTATTTAAGTTTACAGCAGATCAGGAAAAGGAACATGCAGAAGTTTTTTATAATCAACTGCAGGAACTGGCTGGAGAGACCATTGAGATTGATGCCGGATATCCAGTAGATATCAGCCCTAATATAGCAGAACTTTTGAAGATGGCACAGCATAATGAGTATGAAGAGCATGACGATGCCTACAAAAATTTTGAAGATGTGGCAAGGGAAGAGGGATTTGGTAAAGCAGCCGCCCGTTTTCATATGATTGGAAAAATTGAGAAGCTGCATGGAGACCGCTTTGGCGCCTTTGCAAAATTGCTGGAGGATAATCAGCTTTTTGTCTCTAAAATAGAGACGAAATGGATGTGTTTGAATTGCGGACACATTTACGAAGGAAAAGAAGTTCCAAAGGAATGTCCCGTATGTGACCATGAGAGAGGATGGTTTATCCGGATGGAACTGGCACCTTTCTGCCGAGATGGAAACTTTGAAAATCTGACATAAGATACAAAAGTTAAATTACAAAAGAGACAGCCATGGCTGGAGGAAAAGAGTATGGAAAAACAGAAGATACGAAGAGCAGTATTTGAGTATGTAATGATTACAATTGCATCTGTGATATTGATTGTAGGGGTATATCTATTTAAGTTTCCAAACAACTTTTCCTTTGGAGGGGTAACGGGCCTGGCGGTGGTGCTAAGTGCCGTAACTCCCTTAAGTGCAGGTACTGTTAATTTTGTTATTAATATGGTGCTTCTGGGGCTGGGATTTGTTTTTCTTGGAAAAGGCTTTGGAATTAAAACAGTATACGTAAGTGTTCTGATATCGGTAGGATTGAGTGCCATGGAAAAGATATATCCCATGTCAAAACCTCTGACAGATGAACCGGTATTGGAATTAATTTTTGCCATTGTTCTTCCTGCCATCAGTTCAGCAATCCTATTTAATATTGGAGCCAGCGGAGGTGGCACAGATATTACAGCAATGATTTTAAGGAAATACACCCCGGTAAATATTGGTACTGCGCTGATTCTGGTTGATTTATCCATTACCGTAGCCGCCTGTATTATATTTGATGCCAAGACAGGCTTGTTTTCTATTTGTGGTTTGATGGCAAAATCATTGGTTATAGACAGTGCCATAGAAAATATAAATCTCTGCAAATACTTTACCATTGTCTGTGATAAACCGGAACCAATTTGTGATTTTATTCACGAAGAACTTAGGCGGAGTGCCACTATATTTCAAGCGGAAGGCTCTTATGCCCATCGTGAAAAATATGTAATCCTTACTGTAATGAACCGAAGTCAGGCGGTATTGCTTAGAAATTTTATTAAAAGAGACCAGCCGACTGCATTTATGATGATTACCAACAGCAGTGAAATTATCGGAAAAGGATTTCGTGGATTAAAT
>CAZUKR010000164.1:0-3585 GCA_964620885.1 uncultured Eubacterium sp. | reverse complement strand
ACAAAAATTTCAGTTTAAGGTGGGTTAATCCTTAAGAAATTTTTAGCAGATAATACAAAGTGTCTTCGCCCCCATTTTTGAGGGTGAAGACACTTTTTTGTGCTGTTGTTTTTTGGGATAAATCTATGTTGATAATACTCGCCTATCCACCTTACGTTTCGCAAGCAAGGCGATAATCCAAGTAAGCAATTGTGCCAGTGGAACGGCCAGCCATACACCATTCAAACCCATGAACCGTGGCAATACCATGAGAGTAAGCAATAGCAAGATGGGTTCCGCATAAACCAATAGATACGAGAAACCGCTTTGTTCTGTGGACTGAAAGAATGATGTGGTAACCCTTGTAAATGACAGGAAGAACAGACTGGCTAAATATAAGGGCAGGATCAAAGCAAGTTCTTGATTAACAGTTTCGGAAGCACCAAACAAAAAACCAACATTTTTGCGGGCAAAGAAAAAAACCACCATGCAAAGTATTGCGATTGCTCCCGCAGTTTTATAGGCCATCAAACGAGTAGCTTTCAGCCCTGCTACTTCGGCTGTCCCGTAATACTTGCTGAAAAGGGGCTGGCTGCCGTCACCTACTCCCTGTAAAAGCAAATAGATAATCGCTGTGATATAGGTAATACAGGCATAGATTGCAATAGCTTTTTCGCCCCCATATATCAGCAAAAAACGGTTCATCGGTATCAGGGTAAGCATGTGGGTGTAAGTCAAGCCAAAAGGTGATAGTGCCATTTTTAAAATGCTGCCGAACAGCTTCGGCAACTCTTTGATATTTGGCAACTCAAAACCGGGCTTTTTTCTTAGCAAATAACCTATTGTAAAGAACATGGTCACACCTTGTCCAATGACGGTTGCCCATGCTGCTCCGGCCATACCCCAATTCAATACCAATACAAACAAATAGTCTAAGATCGTGTTTGTAATAAAACCGGCAATCATGGCAACCATGGCATAGGTTGCACCCCCGAGATTGCGAATGAATGGTATCAAGCCAGTTGCATACATCTGAAAAACTGTGCCAATCGCAATTACTACGACATATTCGTTAGCCATTTTCAAAATATCTCCATTGGCCCCCAGCAACCGTAATACCGGGACTGCCTGAATGAAAAATACTCCCGTAACAATAACACTTGTAATGGCAAGCAAAAGAATCGTACTGCTGAAATACTGCCGTTCTTCCTTTTTCTTCCCCTGTGCTTTGAAAATGCTAAATCGGATTGCACCGGTCAATCCTATCCCAGTGCCAAGCGCCTGTATTAAAGCTGCTATGGGATATGCAAGGTTGATTGCCGCCAAACCCGGATCCCCAAGACTATTTCCAATAAAAAAACCATCTACGACTGTATAGATACCTGAAAGTGCAAATGCCAGCACCGAAGGCACAATATATTTCTTAAACTCATTACGACAATTCATTTTTTTCTGCTCCTTCATGAAACAATTCAACAAACCGGGCGAAATCATCATTCATTCGCTTTACCTGTTCCAGTCCCATATGATTCAAAACATACAATTCCAGATCGCGCAGCTCGGTGAGAATCCCAGCAGCATATAGTTTACCAGCAGGCGTGGGTTTAATAAGTTTGTTTCGTTTATCTGTTGGCGATAGAAATAATTCTATCAGTTTACGTTGCTCAAAATCTTTTAAAATGGTATTGACAGTCTGCTTTGGTAGCAACCATTTTTGACTAATCAATTTTTGTGTGCAATGTTCTCTGTTTTCAAAAATCGAAGATAAAACCATTACACTGTTGTATGATAGTCCATGTTTCTTTGACCAGTCTTCATACATTTTCGTGCTCTCACGCCATAGTGAATAATAGCAGTTTAACTCTTCTAATAATAAATTTTCTTTCATAGTTCACCTCATTTAATTTGTCCGAATACAGTTAGTTATTATAGTCCGAACTCGGACTAATGTCAATGATTAATTTCTTTTTTCTTGCTCATTTTGGCTGATTTATATGAAAATCGGGGTTTTTTGACACTCTAAAGTGGGAGAAAACAATTGTTTTCTCCCGCTTTTTCTATACTTATAATACCACAAAATGGCGTTTTTTTCAAGTCTTGTAATGGGGGTGAGGCAGTCGTATAATAGCATTCTAAAAATATGGGAGGGATGCAGAGTGTTGGAGGGTATGTATGAATTAATGTGTCAAAAACAGCAGGAAGAAATAACAAGGATTTCAGACTGCAACGAAATGACACGGAGATTTGCGTTGGAATTGAACACAGAAGAAGTAAAAGAACTGATAGAAAGCAGAAATGACAGTCTGAAAAAATATCAGCGGGTTGAACTGGGGAAGGGGATTCTGGATAAGTTGGTGTTTACATTCTGTGATTCCCAGTATATTCAGCAGGAAGATTATCTGGAGCTACTAACGGAGCTGCAGGATGTATTCTATCAGTTAAAAAATGATACTTTGGATAAAGTTTCTGATGATGAATTAATGACTTTTATGAAGGAACAGTTTGAAGAAATCTGCTGCGGAGATATGGTGTACTTAAAGGATACCTGTCTGGAACGTTTTTCTGCGGCTGTCAGGAATGGATATGAAGGATATAGCAAAACTGGAGGACGGGGTGAATACCAGCAGTTGAGTCAGGAAAAACGCTGGGATGTGGAGCTGTATCAAGAGGTTTTGAAGGAACTATTTTGGTAGTGTTGGAATGCGGGAGGAAGAGAATATGAGATATGAGCCGGAAGAACTGCTGCCTTTGGTTGTAAAAATGGCGGAAAAGTATACGGGAGGAGATAGTAGTTCCATAACCTATGAAAGAGCACAGAAGTTAATGGGAGCAGTAATTTACTGTATTGAAGAGTGGGAAGAGCAGATTGAAGCGCCGGGACTTGTGGATAACCGCCTCATACCAGCGGAGGAAGTCTATGAGAAGGGCTATGCTCTGGTAATGGAGAAGGCTCAGAGGGCAAAAGAACTGTATGAACAGATTGTTTGGGAATTTAGGGATTATGGTTGTAGAAATTACAGAGATACCATAAAGGATGGAATACCAGCATTTTTCAGGTATTATGATGCAAAATTCGAACCTCAGAATACCATTGTTTTATTGGATTATCCTTTAGCAGTAGAAAATACAACATTTTGCGGAGTAGACCGCATCTATGATTATCTGAAAAAGATTTCCATGGAAAAAAGAGTGTTGGACTATATGGGAGAAGAAAAGATACGGGAGATTTTAGAACAAGTTTGTCCGGATTATGAAGAACTGTATTTTGGAAATATATGTTATGCAGTAATGGAGGCAGTTACTGCAAGGGGTAAAACTAAGGAAGAAATATCCTATATTATAAAAAATGTGGTGGAAAGAGTAGCTGGGGCAGAAGCAGCAGAATATTTGGTGAAAGCAGCGGGGAATTATGCGGTAAGAAGAGAGAATACGATTATAAAATAGAAAAATAAAGAGACCGTATCCGGCCTCACTTTATTTTGAACATGTAAAGGATAATTGTCACAAGGCATACCAATATGGTGCCTATGGACAGCATCCCATGAAAATCTGCATCCTTTTCACCCGGTCCAAACTTCATCCAAAGCCCACAAAGCATAGTGCAGG
>CAZUKR010000163.1:0-3617 GCA_964620885.1 uncultured Eubacterium sp. | reverse complement strand
ATTTTTCGAAACAAAGGGAAACAGATACAAGCAGCCCTCATATGATACATTGTAATCAAAATTATTTGGAGGATTTAAACATGAGTGATTTAGCTGCAACAAACTGTGGATGTGGATGTGATAATAATAACGGAGGTTGTTCTTCTATTATCTGGATTATCTTACTGCTCTGCTGCTGTGGTGGAAACAACAATGGCGGATGTGGCAACGGCTTATTCGGAGATGGATGTGGCAACGGCAACAACAGCTGTCTGCTTATTATCTTATTGCTCTTCTGCTGTGGCGGTAACAACAATGGCGGATGTGGCGGCGGATGCGGAAATTCTTTCTGCTAATGCACCAAAAAGAAAAACCCGGGATTCCGGGTTTTTCTTTCGTTATCTCTGTTTTTCCTCTCTATCCTGTGTTTTGTTTTTTTCTTCCTTATTTTTTTGTTTCTCTTTTTCTTTTCTCCGAATACACTCTTCGTCAATTTCATATACACTATTTCCATCTATTATTAATTTACCCATAATCATCAACCTCCAATAATAATATATGCTTTTTCCAAAAGCTGGTTATATCTAATGCTTTTTCTACATAGATTAAAATAAAAAATGGTGATGATATAATGGAAACGCTTGACACACTAATTCAAGATAGGCACCTTCAAATGATAAAGACCGCTATTCCCTATTTGGATAATCCCCATCAGAAGGATATGGCCATGATAGTAAGGTTTATGGAATTACAGCGTACCATGGACCTTTTTCAAAGTCCTGTTAATAATAATCTCCGTATGTGCTCTGAAGACGATTCCGAAGAGGATAAACCCGTGCAGATGCTGTCTGCTATCCGGGAGTATTGCAGCGATTACGAAAAAGGAACTGTTGATAATCTAATCAACTTTGTACAAATGTTTTCCACTTATGAAACACTGTTCACGTAATAATCAGCTCTTGAAAGGAGTAATATGAATCCAAACGATTTATTAAATAATCCACAACTCAGCAACATCTCTCCAGACAAACTGGCGCTTTTGATGGAACTTGCCCAAAACAATTCTTCCTCCTCTAAAAACCCAAAGGATATGGCAGCTTCTTTAAAAAATGCTTCTGAAACAGCCCAAAAGGAAGGCATGGACTTTTCCTCCGGAGAACGGGAAATGATTATCGAGGTACTAAAACAGGGTATGTCTCCTCAGGAACAAACAAAAGTCGAATTACTTATGCAGATGATGAAAAATATGAGACGATAAAAAAATGGGAATCACATAAAACGTGATTCCCATTTCTAGTATCGTGAGGAGTCATTGGCTTTATTTCCCACTAACCCCTTTTACTCTATTTTCAATCTATCTTTAATTATTTTGCCACAATATTGATAATTCTTCCCGGAACATAAATTTCTTTTATTATATTTCCAGTTAATTTATCACCAAGAGCCTCTTTTCCTGCTGCAATGGCTGTATCCTTATCCACGTCAATAGAAACAGTAACTGTTGTTTTTGTCTTTCCATTTAACTGCACTGCAATTTCTACTGTATTTTCTACCGTCTTTGCTTCATCATACTCCGGCCATGGACACTGATATACTTTTCCTTCATATCCGCAGATTTCCCAGAGTTCTTCTGTTATATGAGGTGCAACGGGATTTAACAGAAGTAAAAAGCTTTTGAATTCTGCCCGGTTGATTCTTTCTGCTTTTGAAAAATCATTTAGTGCAGACATCATCGCCGCAATGGCTGTGTTGTACTTCAGATTTTCAAAATCAGAACTTACTTTCTTAATGAGCTGATGCATCTTTGTTTCAAATTCTGCACTATATGCGTCTCCATCCACCAGTATATCCTGCAGCTTCCATACACGATCCAAAAATCTTCTACAGCCTTTTACACCATTTTCAGACCATGCAGCACTTAACTCAAAGGCTCCTACAAACATCTCGTAAGAACGAAGTGTATCTGCACCATACTCCTGAACAATATCATCCGGGTTTATTACATTTCCTCTGGACTTTGACATTTTCTCTCCGTTTTCTCCTAAAATCATACCATGAGAAGTTCTCTTCTGATATGGTTCTGAAGTCGGAACCACCTTCTGGTCATACAGAAATTTATGCCAGAATCTGGAGTACAGTAAATGAAGTGTTGTATGTTCCATACCTCCATTATACCAGTCAACCGGCAGCCAGTATTTCAAAGCCTCCGGACTTGCCAGTGCTTCTGTGTTGCTGGGATCTGTATAACGCAGGAAATACCAGGAAGATCCTGCCCACTGTGGCATAGTGTCCGTTTCTCTCTTTGCAGCTCCTCCACAGCATGGACATGTGGTATCCATCCACTCTGTCATTGCTGCCAATGGGGATTCGCCATTATCGGTAGGCATATAACTGTCTACTTCCGGCAGTTTAAGTGGAAGTTCACTTTCCGGAAGTGCCACGTAACCGCATTTTTCACATTTTACAATTGGAATAGGCTCACCCCAGTAACGCTGACGTGAAAATACCCAGTCTCTTAATTTGAAGTTTGTCTTTCCTGTTCCAATTTTCTTTTCTTCCAGGAATTCAACAATTTTCTTCTTGGCTTCTGTTACTTCCAATCCATCCAGAAAACCAGAGTTTATCATTTTTCCGGTTGTTACATCCGTATAAGCTTCTTCCTGTACATCTTTGCCACCTGCTACTACTTCAACAATAGGCATATTGAATTTCTTGGCAAATTCCCAGTCTCTGCCGTCATGTGCCGGAACAGCCATAATAGCACCTGTTCCATAGCTCATCAATACATAATCAGATACCCATACCGGAATCTCTTTCTCATTCACCGGATTAATAGCCTTTAATCCCTGAATTTGAACACCTGTTTTTTCTTTTGCCAGTTCAGAACGCTCAAAATCAGACTTTCTCGCTGCCTGCTCCCTATATTCCATAACTTCATCCCAGTTTTTAATCTCATCTTTATATTTATCCAATACTGGATGTTCTGGTGAGACTACCATATAGGTTGCTCCAAATAAAGTATCTGGTCTGGTGGTATATACAGTAAGTGCTTCTTCTTTTCCTGCAATCTTAAAGTCTACTTCTGCTCCCTGACTCTTTCCAATCCAGTTCTTCTGTGAAGTCCTTACTCTTTCAATATAATCCACACCATTTAAGCCTTCCAGAAGCTTGTCTGCATATTCGGTAATTTTCAGCATCCACTGGCTCTTTACCTTCCGCACTACCGGTGAACCGCACCGCTCACATGCACCATTTACCACTTCTTCATTGGCAAGTCCTACTTTACAGGAAGTACACCAGTTAATGGGCATCTCTGTCTTGTATGCCAGTCCTGCGTTAAAGAACTTCAGGAATATCCACTGTGTCCATTTGTAGTATTCTGGATCCGTAGTATTAATTTCCCTATCCCAGTCAAAAGAATATCCAAGGGATTGCAGCTGTTTCTTAAAGCGGCCTACATTGTTCTTCGTTACAACTTTGGGATGAATCTTGTTCTGAATTGCATAGTTCTCTGTAGGCAGTCCAAAGGCGTCCCAGCCCATAGGATATAGTACATTATACCCCTGCATTCTTCTCTTTCTTGCAACAATATCCAGTGCAGTATATGGTCTTGGATGTCCTACATGAAGTCCCTGTCC
>CAZUKR010000162.1:0-3746 GCA_964620885.1 uncultured Eubacterium sp. | reverse complement strand
TCTTCCTCAAATACCCAGAGTGTATCTATTATATTTTTAATATTTTTCACAATTTAATTGATAATATCCCTGTGGACAGGAACAAACCGGACATCTCTTGGGAGCACATTCCCCATAATAAATATTTCCGCAATTGAGGCATATCCACACATTGTCTTTCTTCTTACAAAATATAGTTCCTGATATGATGCTCTGCTCCAATCTTTTAAAGCGGTATTCATGATGTTTTTCTATTTCCGCTACATTGCGAAATAATTTTGCAATATCATGATAGCCTTCCTGTTCTGCTGTTTTTGCAAATTCATAGTACATAATGGTCCATTCATATTTTTCCTTCTGAGATGAATTACGCAGATTATCCAGCGTATCCGGTAAACTGCCATCATTCAGGAGCTTCTTCCATATTTCTGCATGCTCCAACTCATTTCCTGCCGTTTCTTTAAAAACATTTCCAATTTGCTCATACCCATCTGACCTTGCCTTTTTACTGTAAATCTGATATGTGCTGTATGATCTTAATTCTCCCTCGTATGATTTCCTAAGGTTATTGTAGGTTTCACTTTCCTTCCATTCCATATGATTTACCCCCATTGTTTTATTACCAGTATATTCATATGATTTTGAAAAGTTCAGCCTCCATCTTCTTTTGTTTCTTTTATAATTACCTGCCGCAGCAGCCATATACAGGCAATATTCGGAATCGCCATAAATGAATTAAATAAATCCGATATTCCCCATACCAGTTCCAAAGACATAACCGCTCCTAGATACACTGCAACCATATAAATAATCCGATAATTTTGAATGCCTTTTTCGCCCCACAAATATCTCACTGCACATTCTCCATAATAATTCCATCCGATAATGGTTGCGAATGCAAACAGTACCAAAGATATGGATAATATAAGATCACCTCGTATCGGCAGTTCTGAAAAGGCAATAAAACACAACCTATCCTGTGAAGCATCATAATATTTTTCGGGACATCTTATCATACTGCCCACCACAGCGATTCCGGTGATTGCACACATAACGACGGTGTCCCAAAAGGTTCCTGTCATTGATATGATTCCTTGTCTTACCGGAGAAATGGTTTTAGCAGATGCTGCTGCCATAGGTATGGAGCCTAAGCCAGCCTCATTGGTAAACAATCCTTTGGAAATTCCCACACGTATTCCCGTTATCACTGCCGTTCCTGCAATTCCTCCTGCAAAGGACCTGGAGGAAAATGCTGACTTTACAATAACCTCCACCGCTTCCGGCAGAAAGGAAAAGTTTATAATAATCAGATAAAGACATCCTCCCAGATAAAAAAGGCTCATTACAGGAACTAAATAGGTACAAACCTTTGCAATTTGCTTTCCGCCCCCCAGAATTACACCTCCTGCCAACAGAGCTGTGGCAATTCCTATCACATGGGGGGATATCTTTATCTGCCCCGTGATTGCAGCAGAAATAGAGTGAGCCTGAACACTGCTTCCAATTCCAAAGGATGCCATTACCGCAAATATAGAAAACAGTATGGCAGCTCCCCGTTTATGCAATACATTTTCTAATACATACATAGGTCCCCCTGCATAGGCACCGTCCGGCCGTTTCACACGATATTTAACTGCCAAAAAACTTTCTGCATAGCAGGTGGCAATTCCAAACACTCCCGTAATCCAGCACCAGAATACAGCTCCCGGACCTCCTACCGCAATTGCAGTAGAAATTCCTATGATATTTCCCGTTCCAATTGTTGCCGCCAATGCTGTTGCCAACGCAGAATAAGGGGAAACATTTCCTGTTCCCCCTTCCGTTTTCGCAAAACTAAAGCGTATTCCCTCTGGTATCCGCTTTTGAATTATTCCCAGACGGAACGTAAAATAGAGATGTGTTCCCAGCAGAATTACCAGCATCGGGAAGTTCCAAAGGCATGCCTGAATGGCTTTCACCGCTTCTAGTACTGTTTCCATAATTACTCCTTCATTCACACTATACCTAAGTATATGGTGTCATAAAGAAGCCTTATGCTAATTATTCTATTTTCCGTCCATCTGTTTACAAAATTACTTCCATGCCAACTTTCTGTGGCTTCAATCCGCACTTTTCATAGAAGCTCATGGCTGCCTGATTACAGTTCCATACATTTAATGTAACATTATAGCAGCCATTCTCTCTGGCAAATAAGGTTACCGCCTTATACAATTCGCTTCCTATATGCTGTCCACGAATATTCTCATCCACACAAAGATCATCAACGTATAGAGTTTTAATATCCATAAGCACATTATCTCCAATATGCTGCTGAAATACACAAAGGGCATATCCAAGTACCGTTTCTTCTTCATCTACTGCTACTATTATGGGTCTTTGCTTATCCCTTAAGATGTTTTTCAACTGTTCATCTGTATATTTTCTGCATCCGCCCCGAAATAAGTCAGGTCTTCCTTCGTGGTGCACCATACTTATCTGCAGCAGCAGTCTGTCAATATCCTTAATATCTCTTTCTTCCGCTTTTCTAATTTTCATCACTGTCACATTCCTCTATATTTATTCGATTTTCCTTTTTTCTGCCGCTGCCATCTTTTTCTGATACATACATTTATCTGCCCGCTCTAATAGTTTTTCTAAATCCATATGTGGTGGTTCACATTTCTGAACACCTACGCTGACATAGTTAAAAGGACATGGGGCATCCGTATTCCATTCCCTGCAAAGCTCTATCTCCTCTACGGTTTTATCAGAAATAATTTCATCATAAATAACAAGAAATTCATCTCCCCCGAACCTATATACTCGTCCTTCATTCCCTATTATCTTTTCAACAATTTTAGCAAAATGCTGTAAATACTGATCTCCAATCACATGCCCATACACATCATTAATATTCTTGAATTTATCCAAATCCATAAATAGTACTGAAAATTTATTCTCTGTCTTCAGCATCTCCTGCAAATCATCAAACATGCTCAATCGATTTCGAAGCCCTGTAAGCTCATCATAATGAGCCGTTCTGTTCATGATATCTGCCTGTTTTAGATGTTTTATCATCTGATAAAGAATATTGTACATAAAAAACATGGTGATCAGTAATAGAAGAATCACAAGAACTTTTACCCATGAGCCCTCTTCCCTACTAAATACAATATTGGCACCTAACATGGTAAAAAAATGCATAATACTGGTAAGGGCAAGATAAAATCCTTCACTATTGCCCTGCTGTCTTGTGTTCTCCAGAATATATATGTATTTCCTCACAACAATCTTATGGAAGGGAATTGTAAATACAAGAAAAAGGATTGTCTCAATCAAAAACACATTGCGATAAAAGTATTGTACATCCAATGTCTTCCCCCACTGTACTGCTAGTGCAAATACGCCCAGTGTGTAGACCCAGCTCATACAGCAGATTATAAATAGGCGGGATACCTTTTCTTTATACAGTGCGCCCATAGGAATTAGATATAAAAAACCAAATACTGCAAACAAACCATTCCCGTTACCATAAAAGGGCAATCTGCTCATTAACTGATATCCAAGATAGAACACCAATATAGAAAAAAGAACTATAACTAATATATTTATGCCTGGCTTATACTTTCTTTCACAACATCTGGCAATTGTAGTAACATTTACAAATATAATTTCAAATATAATGATGACTTCTATTAGTTCCATAGCCCTCTTCCTCTCCTCCAGCTTTAGATATATTTTACCATATCAATTCTTTTTTTACTATGCCGATTATTAGTTGCTCCCCC
>CAZUKR010000161.1:0-3779 GCA_964620885.1 uncultured Eubacterium sp. | reverse complement strand
ATAGTATGAAGATAGCAAAAACCTAAAATGGTTTTGCTATCTTTTTTAATTTATAGGAGTGCGAAGCAATCCGTAGGTATCATGTGGCCAAAATACCTTATAATACCCTAATCTTTATAGAAAAATCTTGTTACGGTAAAGTACAAAAGCCTCAAAGACACTTTGTTCTTATGTCTGATAAAAATATAATTCCCATTAAGTATATAGACAAAATATTATATATGCCATATTATTTTGCAAAATGCACAAAAATTACATAGGAAAATAGTACTATTTTGGGGTAAATGGGGAAATTGTAAAATAGCTTGAGAAAGCAAGTTTTTTTTGATATTATCAGCCTATGAAATTTATTTAAGCATACAGAGGAGATGCTGGAAAGAGGAAGAAGGATGAAAGAACTGCTACAAAGGAAAAATGATATCTCAAAAACGACAGAAGTAAAGATGACTAGCATTAAGGTGGAGATAAAAAAATCTATTATAATGTTAGTTGTTGTTTCGTTAGTGCTATTAGGAGTAATCTCTTGTTGGCTGAATTATTCTGCAACAGAAGGAGCACTAGAACAAAATATGCAGGAAACTGCTAAGCAGGTTGCTGATAAGCTGCAGTATAGATTACAGGCAACGATGAATCAGGTAGAGATGATTGGAACAATTCCGTATATGTGTGCGAAGTCCACAACAACGGAAGAGAAGCTGGAGCGCTTGTATCAATATGCGGATACGTACGATTGGAAGACGGCACGGATGGCAGATGAAAAGGGAATTAATATTGAAAACACCGATTTGGATGTAAGTGATAGGGATTATTTTTTAAAGGCCAAGGCTGGTGAAACCAATATTAGTGATCCCATTATTAGTAGAGAGACTGGTGAATTTATTATTATTATAGCCGCGCCTTTGTGGGAAGATGGGGAAAAAAATTCTACAGTTACGGGTGTTGTCTATATTACATTAGATGCCAAAATGCTTTCTGATACTGTATCAGCTATTAAAGTAAGCGAAAATGGTGAAGCATATATTTTGAATGGAAATGGTGATACAATAGCCCATCCAAATTTTGATTATGTTTCGGATATTAGAAATGAAATAGAAGAGGCTAAAATAGATAACTCATTAAATAAGATTGCTGCGATAGAAACTAAAATGATGAGGGGTGAAAGTGGATTTGGAAAATATACGGAGGGTGGTAAAACATGGCTTCATGCGTATGCGCCAATGGGAATAAATGGATGGAGTGTGGCGGTTACATCACCAAATTCGGATTTTATTATGTCTAGTATGATTAGCATTGCCGTTACAATAGCTATTGTCGTTGTAGCTATTTTGATAGCTGTTGCGCTGGCAAACCGCATTGGAAGTGCAATCGGAAATGCAATTAACTTATGTACAGACAGGCTCGCCCTTTTGGCAGAGGGAGATTTGACAACTTCGGTACCTCAAATCAATAGAAAAGATGAGACGCTGATTCTTGCAAACTCAACCGAAATGATTGTGGAAAGAATGCAAAATATAATAGGAGATGCGGGTTATATGCTTGCTGAAATGGAAAATGGAAACTATACCTGTGACACCAAAATTGGAGAAGATGCTTATGTAGGGGATTTTGAAAAATTATTACATTCCATGAGGCTGCTTAAGCAAAATATGAATGATACATTAGGTGAAATCAGTGTAGCATCATTGCAGGTGGAAGCAGGTTCGGTACAATTGGCAGAAAGTGCACAAAGTCTTGCAGAAGGGGCTACAAACCAGGCAGGTGCTATTCAACAATTGCTTGCAACCGTATCAGATGTAAATGAACAGGTAAAGGAAAACAAGGTAGCAACAGGTAAAGCGCATCAAAAAGCCGTTGTGGTAGCAAAAGAAGCAAAAGTAAGTCAGGATAAGATGCATGATTTAATTAAAGCAATGAAAAAGATTGAAGAGACGTCAGAAAGAATTGGAGCTATTATTGAAGGAATTGAGAATATTGCTTCACAGACCAATCTTTTATCACTCAATGCGGCCATAGAGGCGGCCCGTGCGGGTGAAGCAGGAGTAGGATTTGCTGTGGTTGCAGACCAAATTAGAAATTTGGCAGAGCAAAGTGCTGAATCAGCAGTGGATACGAAAAAATTAATTGAATCCTCTGTTGGAGAGGTGAACAGTGGTGCCAATATTACGACAGATACCGCATTGTATCTGGAAAAAGTAATGGCAGAAGTTGATGAAATCTTAATGGCTGTTATTGGAGTATCTGAGTCATCTGATAAACAAGCACAGTCAATGAATGAAATAGAATTTGGTATGGAGGAAATCACCAAGGTAGTTGAAACGAATTCAGCGGCAGCAGAAGAAAGTTCTGCTACCAGTGAGGAGCTTTCAGCTCAGTCAGAAGGCCTGAATGAACTGGTAAACCGTTTCGTATTAGCTTAAAATAATATTATGTTTATAAAGCTGTTGTGTTAATAAATAATTATTAGCACAACAGCTTTTTATGTTATAGGGAAGTACTCTACGCTGGATGCTCATGTGCCGAAAAGAAGAAAATTACTTTATTTACGTATATGTATTGACTTTATATATTATACGGTGTATAGTATATAAAAATGAAACATATAAAAAAATTATATATATGAAAGGAGGAGGCATATGGTATATCCATTAAATCAGCCATTAACTGAACTATTGGTGCTTTCTATTATTAACCAGGAGGATAGTTACGGTTATCAAATAAGCCAACAGCTAAAAGAAGTATCTGATATGAAAGATTCTGCTTTGTATCCTGTATTACGAAGACTTTCCGAAAATGAATATGTAGAGATCTACGATCAGCAGTTTCAAGGCAGAAACAGAAAGTACTACTGCATTACTGATCCGGGTAAGAATCAGGTGGAATTTCTGAAGCAGGAATGGAAAGATTACGTGAAAGTAATCAATAGAATTGTAAACAGGGAGGGAACAAAGGATGAGTAAGACAGAGTATATGGAATGTTTAAAAAAGAAATTATCAAGACTGCCAAGAGAAGACTATGATAAAGCCATAGAATACTTTGAAGAATATTTTGCAGAAGCGGGACCGGAGCAGGAAGAGCAGGCAATGGAGAATCTGGGAACTCCTGAGTTTGCTTCAGAAGAGATTATAAGGGAAATTGCCATAAATAATGCGAAAGAACCGGTAAAAGATGTAAAAAAAGGGTTGAATGCCGTGTGGGTAGGGATTCTGGCAGTATTTGCAGTGCCCATTGGATTGCCTTTGATTTTTGCTCTGGTACTGACAATTGTTTGCCTGGTTGCATCCGTATTTCTGGTTTTTGCTTCATTTGTTCTGGCAGGGGCTGCTATGATTATCTGCGTTCCCCTATGTCTGGCAGGGGCAATGGTAATAATGCCATCAGCATTTCCGGCGGCCATAACCTGCATAGGAATGGCAGCTTTTATGGCTGGAGCAGGAATGGCTGTTATCTATGGAAGTATTCTTCAGTGCAGAAGGTTTCTTACCTGGGTAGTGAGGGTATTTGGCCGCATGCTGAATAAGGGAGGAAAGAAAAATGAAAAATAAAAAAAAGTTTTTTATAATTTGCGGCATTTTAGCAGCAGTAGGATTTTTAATAGCGGTTATAGGTATTTCTCTGGGAGGACTGGTGACTTCCATCCGTGTGGGGGGAGATGGATTGAGCGTTCAAACTTTGGAAGATAGGAAAAAAGAAGGTAAAAATTCCTATATAGAAGATAAAAAAACGCTGGAAGAATTTCAAAGTATGGATATTGATTTAGAATATGTAGATCTGGAAGTAA
>CAZUKR010000160.1:0-3810 GCA_964620885.1 uncultured Eubacterium sp. | reverse complement strand
ATAGTGTAGACAGTTAAAAATCTGAAACACATCTTAGGTGAAGTCTGCCTATTTAAATCCTACAGTAAAATTACCCTATCAGAATAGAGGCACTCGTTGACAAAGCTTTTGAGAAAATTTATAATGATACCTGACTATCGAAAGAAACGGTAAATGAGGTGCATTATGAAATTCTTGAATAAAATGGAACGCAAGTTAGGAAAATATGCTATTAATAATCTGACATTTTGGCTGATTGGATTTTATATACTGGGATATATTATTAAATTTACAATGCCGAATGTAGTAGCAATGCTGACGCTGGAGCCTATCTTTGTTATGCAGGGGCAGGTATGGAGACTGGTGTCATGGATACTGATTCCGCCAAGTACCAGTATTATATTTTTGCTCTTTATGCTGATGTGCTATTATTTCATTGGAGTATCCATTGAAAATGCCATTGGTACATTCCGGTATAATGTATATCTGCTGGGTGGATTTATAATTTCAACTATTTCTGCTATGGCACTATATGGAATCTATTACCTGGCAACCGGGAAACTGCTGGTGCAGATTGGTAGTTATTTCAGCACCAACTATATTAACATGTCACTGTTTCTGACATTTGCAGTATTATTTCCAAATGTTCAGTTTCGGTTATATTTTTTGATTCCGGTCAAGGCAAAATGGATGGGAATTATTGAATTGGTATGGGTAGTGTTTTCGTTTGCAGGAGGAAATCTTTCCCAAAGAACAGCGATTTTTGCTTCTTTGGCAAACTTCCTGATTTTTTATCTGTGTACCAGAAATTACAACCGGATCTCTCCCAAGGAGATTCATCGAAAACAGGTATATCGCCAGCAGATGAGGCAGGCGGAAGGAGTAACGAAGCATAAATGTGCTATATGCGGCAGAACTGAACAGGATGAGGAGAATCTGGAATTCCGTTTTTGCTCTAAATGTGAAGGAAATTACGAATATTGTCAGGAACATCTTTTTACACATCAGCATATAAAACGCAGTTAGTGAAGGGGCATCCATTGACAAACCTCATATAAAATTTTATAATGGACATAATTGGTAAAAGACTGTTTTCCAACAGTCTTTTACTTATTCGGTTTATGTGTTGTACGCATGAGCCTTTATTCTAATACAGTGCAGAACCAGGAGGAACACAAATGGAAAACGAAGTAGTTTCCAAGAATTTCATTGAACAGATTATTGATGAAGATATCAGAGAAGGACATTGCCAGGTGGTGAAAACACGTTTTCCACCGGAACCAAACGGATACCTTCATATTGGGCATGCCAAGTCTATTTTATTAAATTATGGATTGGCACAGAAATATAAGGGAGCGTTTAATATGCGTTTTGATGATACGAATCCAACCAAAGAAAAGGTGGAGTTTGTAGAATCGATTAAAGAGGATATTAAATGGATTGGAGCAGACTGGGAGGACAGACTGTTCTTTGCATCTGATTACTTTGAAGAGATGTATGAGGCAGCGGTGAAACTGATTAAAAAGGGAAAGGCATATGTTTCAGATTTAAATGCAGAAGAAATCAGAAAATACCGTGGAACCCTTACAGAAGCAGGGAAAGAAGATCCCAGTGTCAGTCGTAGTGTAGAAGAGAATTTAAAGCTCTTTGCAGAGATGAAAGAAGGAAAATATAAGGATGGGGAAAAGGTCTTAAGAGCAAGAATTGATATGGCATCTCCCAATATTAATATGCGTGATCCTGTTATTTATCGTGTTGCCCATATGACTCATCACAGAACAGGAGATCAGTGGTGTATTTATCCGATGTATGACTTTGCACATCCCATTGAAGATGCAATTGAGGGAATCACTCATTCTATCTGCACACTGGAATTTGAAGATCACAGACCGCTGTATGATTGGGTGGTACGGGAAGTAGAATATTCAAATCCACCGAAACAGATTGAATTTGCTAAATTGTATTTGACTAATGTGATAACCGGAAAACGTTACATTAAGAAGCTGGTAGAGGATAAAGTTGTAGATGGCTGGGATGATCCCAGACTGGTTTCTATTGCGGCATTGCGCAGAAGAGGATTTACACCGGAGTCCATTCAGAAATTCATAGAACTGTGTGGTGTATCAAAGGCAAATAGTTCTGTAGATTATGCCATGCTGGAATATTGTATTCGCGAAGATTTAAAGCTGAAACGTTCCCGTATGATGGCGGTGCTTGAACCCATTAAACTTGTAATTGATAATTATCCGGAAGGACAGGTAGAATATCTGGATGCTGCCAATAATCTGGAAAATGAGGAATTAGGAACACGTCAGATTCCGTTTTGCCGTGAACTTTATATTGAACGGGAAGACTTTATGGAAGAACCCCCTAGAAAATACTTCCGTTTGTTCCCTGGAAATGAAGTACGCCTGATGCATGCATACTTTGTAAAATGTGAAAGTTTTATAAAAGATGAAAACGGTAATATCACGGAAGTACATTGTACTTATGATCCGGAAACAAAAGCAGGAAGCGGCTTTACCGGTCGAAAGGTGAAGGGAACCATCCACTGGGTACCGGCACCGTATGCAAAGAAATGTGAGGTACGTCTCTACGAGAATCTGGTAGATGAAGAAAAAGGGGTATACGATCAAGAAGATGGAAGTTTAAACCTGAACCCCAATTCTTTGTCTATATTAACAAATTGTTATGCAGAACCTGCATTGGCGGAAGCACAGGCATATGATAGTTATCAGTTTGTAAGACAGGGATTTTTCTGTACAGATGCAAAGGATTCCAAACCGGAAGCATTGGTATTTAACAGAATTGTATCCTTAAAAAGTTCTTATAAGCTTCCAGCTCAGAAATAGTAGTATGAAGGAGGAAATATCATGAATTTATTTTCGGGATTAGAAAAATTTGGTTTGAATCCGACAGAATCCATGAATCTGTTTGAAGAAGAGAAAAAAGAAACGGCTAAAAAGGATGAGGGAAAAGCAGTAGAAAAGGTTCCGGTAGAAGAGGAATTTATATTAGAAAAAAGCGTACGCTGTAAAGTATGCGATAATGTATTTAAGGCGAAAATGATTAAAAACGGCAGAGTAAAGAGATTAGAGCCGGATAGGGATTTGCGTCCGAAATTTCAGCATATAGATACTCTGAAGTATGATATTACTTCCTGCCCCACATGTGGTTATACTGCGATGAACCGTTATTTTGACCAGCTATCTTCTGCACAGGGGAAACTGATTCGTGAAAACATCAGTAGTCAGTTCCGTAAGAATGATAAAACAGAACCAGCAACATATACTTATGATATGGCAGTTGACCGATATAAGCTGGCATTGATGAATACCATTGTAAAACGGGGAAAAGATAGCGAAAAGGCATACACCTGTCTGAAAATAGCATGGCTCTTAAGAGGAAAAGGTGAGAATATGCCGGAAAATACACCGGAAGAAAAACAGCTGAAAGCCGAATGCAAGAAGGAAGAAGATGCATTCTACCAACAGGCGTTTGAAGGATTCATGAAGGCGACATCAAAAGAAATGTATCCAATGTGCGGTATGGAACAGAGTACAGTAGATTATTTGATTTCTTATATGGCGTATTATTTCGGAAAATATGAAATTGCCTCCAAGTTCATGGCAAGTGTACTGACATCAGCAGCAGCGAGCCGTCGAATGAAGGATCTGGCACTGGAATTAAAGGAATTAATTCTTACACAACTGAGAAATAAAAAATAGTAGTATAAAGCGCTTCTAAATAAAGAAGCGCTTTCTATATATACAAGTGCAATATATAGACTGTTTGAAAAAGCAATTAATGTATGATATAATAAGCAAAGCT
>CAZUKR010000159.1:1296-3831 GCA_964620885.1 uncultured Eubacterium sp. | reverse complement strand
CCCAGTTATACTCTTTTAAAAACTTCTTCCGTTCCTCATAGTAATTCTCAAGATTCATAAACCCATCATCATGAATACACCATGATTTTTCCATTTTGGGAACCACTACCTCATACCCCTTTTTACGGAACTCAAAGCTCTGAGACACATCATAAAAATCCCATTTTTGAAATATGTCTTCCCGCCAGGGAATATCATACTGTGTTACCATAAGCAAGCCGTCTATTACCTCAACCGATTGATAATCACCTTCTACTTCTCCCAGTATTGATTCTTCTATAGAATAAATATTACTGCTATACAGCCTTCCGATTCGGTCAGTATACCACATAACTCCATTTTCAGATAACTCTGTTGCTCCTACCATTCCCAGCATCCCCACCTTTGAATTCTCAAAAATATGAAGCATATGAGAAATAAACTCCCGCTCCACAATCATCACGTCCTGATGAAGATATACCTTATATTTTGCATCTGTTGCGTTCATTCCCTCATTATATCCCGCCGCCATACTGGGGGCCTGCACTACCGTAAGTACATCTATTTCATATCCATCCGGAATATACAGTCTACCTATATAATACAGTGCTTCTTGCACATATTGTTCATTATTTGCACACATAACAAAACATATTTTCTTAGCATTCATACTTTTTCCTAATCCCTTCTGCTAATTTTCCCGGGTTTTTAATCCTATCCAGATATTCTCCTGCCTTCTGCCGATTTCCTACACCTCCGCACAATTCTGCCAGCATACACAAAATCTCTTCATTTTCCGGCTGAAGCTCATCCATGTATCCCAGCATTGCAAATGTATATCGGATCATTTTTTGTTCTAAAAATATATCTGCCAATTCCACCAACATTCCTGCTTTATCATTAACCGATGTTAAAACGGTATGCTCTATCATACTTGGTGTTGTCTGATTGCTTTGAATAAATTCTATCAGCAGCTCTCTCCCCTGTATATCCTTCGCAAACTCAAGCCTCCATAAGATAAACTTCAGCTGTAGGAGTTTGCTCCTAATTTCCTCAATTCCCTTTCCCATATCCAATATGGTTCTGACCTCTTCTGATTGAATTTCCCGTTTATATATCTGCATAATTATAATCATATATGCCAGTTCATTCCGGGATTTATAGGTTTCTATAAATCCTTTATTTCCAAAGAGAGCCAATAACTTCTCTTTGTCTTCCTTTGTGCCGGATTCCAGCATCTGATTAATCTCACTAATATATTTTTTTTCCGCTTCCCTATTGTTCCGATACCACTCTTTTTCTTCCATTTCCTCTTCTTTTATAAATTCTTCCGTATGCTTATATGCCCAATTTTTCTGGCTTTCCATTTTCATTCCCCTCTTTCATCTATACATTAAAAATACAGCTTGTTTCTTTCCCCTTTTTTCGCTAGAATATACTTATATATTTACTTATGAATTATTTCTACTGGGAGGATTTTCATGAATTTTTTATTTATTGCAACACATAATTCTATTTTTGATATACCATGGGCACTGGAGAATATGCAGCACAAGGTTTATGCCCTTAATACTATTCCCTTTGACCCAAATAACTCCAGAGAGGAACAGAATGACAATCTGAAAAACCACCTAAAAAGCAATCTATATGATTACGCTATTTCTTATCTGTTTATTCCTTCCATTTCAGATATTTGCGATGAATTTCAGCTTCCCTATATCTCATGGACCTATGACTCTCCACTTACCTCACTTTTTACACAGTCTATCTTTCATAAAATAAATTATACCTTTATTTTCGACAAAATGCAATGCAAACGGCTGTCTGGTGCCGGTGCGCCTCATATCTTCCATATGCCTCTGGCGGTAAATCTGGAACGCATTGGATCTCTTAACATTACAGAGGAAGATGAAGCCCTTTATTCACACGATATTTCCTTTGTAGGAGGACTTTATGAAAACAATACTTATAACACTGTGATTCAACAATTTCCGGAACACCTTCAACTTAAGCTTAAGCTCTATCTGATGCAGAATATGTGCCGCTGGGAGACGCCCCGCAATTGGCCTGACTTTCCCCAGGAATGCCTTGATTTTTTGTTTAATGAGATTCATATTTCCAACTGGAATCAAACAGATTTACTATCGGATTCTACCTATTTCGGACTGCTGTTTTTCCCCAGAAAACTGGCACAACTGGAACGTATTACGGTATTAAATACACTGGCTCAAAACTTTGACGTACACTTATACACTAAAAGTTCTACTGACTTTCTCCAAAACATCAACATTCATACCGGAGTCGATTATTATACCGTTATGAATAAAATCTTTTATCTAAGTAAAATTAACCTAAACATTACTCTGCCTTCCATTGAAACAGGTGTCCCCCAGCGGATTCTGGATATTATGGGTTGTGGTGGATTTGTACTTACAAACTACCAGCAGGAATTAGAGGATCTATTTGTTATTGGAGAAGACCTCGAAACATTCCGAAGTATAGACGAACTACTGGAAAAATGTACTTATTACCTTACTCACGAAAAGGAACGGCTTA
>CAZUKR010000159.1:0-1196 GCA_964620885.1 uncultured Eubacterium sp. | reverse complement strand
TCTTATGGAGCATCCCCATGATTTTGTTTTTACCATTAACTTTTTTCCTATTATTTCGGATGTATGTAATATTTATAAGATTCCTTATGTATGCTGGACCGTAGATTCACCTGTCATGGAACTTTTTGCACAATCTATTCAAAATCCCTGTAACCGTATTTTTCTTTTTGACAGGGCACAATATCAGGAAATTGCACCTTTGAATCCGGGACATGTATTTCATTTTCCTCTGGCCGTTAATGTCAAAGGAAAGCAAATGGCGATTCAGAACGCCTCCCTTTCCCAAAGAGAACGTTTTTCTTCGGATATTGCTTTTGTGGGTTCCCTTTACACCGAAAAGTGTCCTTATGACAAGCTGACAAATCCTCCGGATTACCTTCTGGGCTATTTAAATGGTTTGATGGAAGCTCAATTAAAGGTATATGGTTATTATTTTATTGAGGATTTACTGACAGACGAAATTGTAGAGACATTCAAAGCCCACCTGCCCAACTTTTATACTTATCCATTAAATACCTTTTTAACGGATAAAACCACAACGGCACAGCTTTATATCGGCAATAAAATTACTGCTCTGGAGCGGCTGAAGACCATGGCCGTTTTATCCGAACACTTTTCTCTTGATTTGTATACCGGAAGCGACACTTCCATGCTTCCCCGGGTTCATAACCGGGGCTTTGCAAAATCCCTGACAGAAATGCCGGTGATTTTCCATCAGAGTAAAATCAATTTGAACACTACCTCTAAGGCCATTCGTTCGGGACTTCCTCTCCGGATTTTTGATATTATGGGATGTGAGGGCTTTGTCCTAACGAATTACCAGACCGAACTGCCGGAAATTTTTGATATTGGAAATGAGGTTGCCGCTTATAGCAGCATGGAAGAATTAAAAGAGATTACAAGATATTATCTGGAACACGAAAACGAAAGAAAAGAGATTGCCCGCAACGGCTATGAAAAGGTTGCCCGGGATTATTCCTATCCGGTACGACTGGAAAAACTGCTGCGTCTGGCCTTCTCTGTTTAATATAAAGGAGACTTATTATGCGTATTTTATATCTGGACTGGCCCTGCTTTGGGAGGGTAGATGTACAGTTTACTCTGGAACAGGCAGGACATGAATTTGTTCCTTTTTTTCATAATGATTATCAGCAACGCAACAGCTCTGACTTTGATAAAGCCTTTCAGGAATTTGT
>CAZUKR010000158.1:0-3908 GCA_964620885.1 uncultured Eubacterium sp. | reverse complement strand
CCTGCTGCTGCGGATACACCAAATTCTTCTTCACATGCTTTTACTAATTCATTTAATTCTAATACGCTTAATTCTTTAATCGCTTCAATAAAATCTGCTGTTGTTAACTTTGCCATTTTATTTACCTCCGTTTAATTTTGGTTTTCATTTTCTTATTATTTAGAAGATCTATTCTTCCACTGGAGCTTCTTCTGGTGCAGCTGCTTCCTCTGCTGCCGGAGCTTCTTCTGCTGGTGCAGCTACTGCTGCGTCTGCTGCTCCACCCTGCTCTGCGATCTGATTAAGAACACGAGCAAAGTTAGTGATAGGTGACTGAATACTTCCAAGGAATTTGGAAAGTAATTCTTCTCTGGATGGAACAGAAGCAACTGCTTTGATTCCTTCCGCATCATAGAAAGTACCTTCTACAACACCTGCTTTTAATTCTAATGCTGGAGCTGTTTTTGCAAATTTAGCAAGAATTCTTGCTGGGGCTGTTGCATCATCTTTTGAAATTGCAATCGCATTTGGTCCTTCTAAATAAGAACCCATACTTTCAAAATCAGTTCCCTTAAATGCAAAATTCATTAATGTATTCTTATATACTTTATAAGCAATACCAGCGTCTCTTAACTCTTTACGCAACTGTGTTACTTCACCAACAGTAAGTCCACGGTAGTCAACTAATACTACGGACTGCGCGTCTTTAATCTGTTCAGAAATTTCCTGTACGATAGGCTGTTTCAGTTCTATTTTTGCCACGAATCGTGCACCTCCTTATATTATTTTTATATGTGAGCTTTTAAATGAAATTGCAGCGCAATTAAATTTAAAAGCCCCTTTGTCCGAGACAAAGAGGCTTGAAATAATCATTTCGTATATCCATCAAACGCACTATTTGATGAATCTCCTCGGCAGGTTCTACGGTTATGCCTTACGGCACCTGCTGTCTTCGGCAATATGCTTTGCTATTATAGCATTATATATTTTAGATGTCAACACTTAAAACTAAGCAAGCTTTGCAGTATTAATTTTTACACCAGGTCCCATAGTAGGAGCTAATACAACACTTCTTAAATACTGGCCTTTTACGGCAGCTGGTTTAGCTTTAATGATGGCATCCATAAGAGTCTGGAAGTTGTCCGCTAATTGTTCTTCTGTAAAAGATGCTTTTCCAATTGGCACATGGATAATGTTTGTTTTATCTAATCTGTACTCAATCTTACCAGCTTTAATGTCATTTACAGCTTTGGTAACGTCCATAGTAACAGTTCCTGCTTTTGGGTTTGGCATTAAGCCTTTTGGTCCAAGTACACGTCCTAAACGTCCTACAACACCCATCATGTCAGGAGTAGCAACAACAACGTCGAAATCTAACCATCCATCATTCTGAATTTTAGGAATTAATTCCTCTCCTCCAACGTGGTCTGCTCCTGCTGCTAATGCTTCGTCTACTTTATCGCCTTTTGCGAATACCAAAACTTTTACAGTTTTACCAGTTCCATGTGGCAATACTACTGCACCACGGATCTGCTGCTCTGCATGACGTCCGTCACAACCGGTTCTGATATGAGCTTCAATTGTTTCATCAAACTTAGCTACTGCAGATTTTTTCACTAAGCCGATGGCTTCTTCTGTGTCATACTGCACAGTTCTGTCGATAGCTTTTGCAGCCTCAACATATTTCTTTCCTCTTTTCATCTAAATAACCTCCTAGTGGTAATATCGGGAGTAGGTCCCTCCCACGGTTTTACGCTTGTTATGGTAGTAACGGAATTCGTACTAAGTACTCTATTCCTCTACAGTAATTCCCATACTTCTTGCTGTTCCTGCGATCATGCTCATAGCTGCTTCTACAGAAGCTGCATTTAAATCTTTCATTTTTAATTCTGCAATTTCCTGAACCTTTGCTTTGGAAATAGTTGCTACTTTGGTTTTGTTAGGTACTGCAGAACCTGATTTAATATTGCATGCCTTTTTGATTAATACTGGAGCAGGTGGAGTCTTTGTAACGAAACTAAAGCTTCTGTCTGCATAAACGGTAATAACTACCGGAATAATTAAGTCTCCCTGATCAGCTGTTCTAGCGTTGAACTGTTTTGTGAATTCAACGATATTTACACCGTGCTGTCCAAGTGCAGGACCAACTGGCGGTGCAGGTGTAGCCTTTCCAGCAGGAATCTGTAATTTGATATATCCTTCTACTTTCTTTGCCATTTGGAAATTCCTCCTTTAAATTTTCGCATCTTATAACTTTCTAATATCTGTGAAACTTATTTCTACTGGTGTTTCACGACCAAACAAGTCAACATTGATTGTAACCATTTGTTTTCCATGGTTTATGTTCTGGATAACACCAACGGTATCCTTCCATACGCCGCCGGTAACTCTTACGGAATCACCTTCTTCAAAGTCTACAATCACATTGTCAGCTTCGATACCCAATGGTCTCATTTCAGCTTCAGTGAGTGGTACCGGCTTGGACCCCGGACCAACAAATCCAGTTACGCCTCTGGTATTTCTAACCACATACCATATATCATCATTCATAACCATGTTAATAAGAACATAACCGGGAAACATTTTCTTTTCAACAGTCTTTTTTACACCGTTTTTTATTTCCACAACACTCTGTACCGGAACTCTTACTTCCAGAATCTGGTCTTCCAAGTGCCGGTTTTCGATTGTCTTCTTTATGTTCTCTTTGACTTTGTTTTCATAACCAGAATAGGTATGAACTACATACCAGTTTGCCTCTGCCATAAATCACCTATGCCTCCTATAAATTTACCAGGATATCTATGCCGTACTTAATAATAGTATCCAGCACAGCAATGATTAGACCCAAGATAATTGAAACAACTGTAACAGCTGTTGTCTGTTTGATAAGTGATTTCTTGTCCGGCCAAATTATTTTTGAAAATTCAGCCTTAAGACCGGTGAACCAGCTCGTTTTCTGAGCTTTTTCTGTATTGGTTTCTCCCATTTTTTCACTTCCTTTGCTCAATCCTATTACTTCGTTTCCTTGTGTAATGTATGTGTCTTACAGAATCTACAATATTTCTTTGTTTCCATTCTGTCCGGATGAGCTTTCTTATCTTTTGTCATGTTGTAATTACGTTGCTTACATTCTGTACATGCCAGTGTAATTTTTGTGCGCACAACTTCCACCTCCACTTAATTTCTAATTTTAGGCATAAAAAAAAGACCTACTTCCATCGCTAGTCTAATATAGCACAATCCCATATTTCAGTCAACTCTTTTTTTCAATCATCTGATTTAGATATTCTATCACTATATATAAACGAAATCAAGAGAAATTTTAATTTATTATAGGTGACAAATTTCCTTTCTTCCTATATAATGTTAAAAATATAGAATTAGATATAATTTTTTTTTATAATCTGTCGATATACTTTATAAAGGATTACACGGAGTAACGGTGCCCCCATGCCACGGCATGTATTTCACGGATGAAAGGAGGGGATTTATATGGCTGGAATTAATACTGCTTACAACTATTATCTCACTACGTATGCCAGTAAGACAGCATCCCGCTATGATACGCACAAAAAAAGCGAGCTGCGTAACATATATAACAATATTGTAAAAATTAATAAAGAATCCCCTTTATATAAGTTCCATAATATTGGGGATATTCAAAAATTTGCGATTGATATCAAAGAAGGAACCCGCAGCATTCAGAATGTGGCAGCTTCTCTTTCTGGTGGCGACGATATCAGTAACGCTTTTATGAGGAAAATTGCTTTTTCTTCTCAAGAGGATGTGGTTACTGCCAATTATATCGGAACAACCAACCAGGCAGAGGGTGTGGAAGACTTCCAGATTGAAGTTCACCAGCTTGCAAAACCCCAGATTAACCTTGGTACTTTTTTAGAAAAAGACCGGCTTGATTTAAGACCGGATAC
>CAZUKR010000157.1:2687-4198 GCA_964620885.1 uncultured Eubacterium sp. | reverse complement strand
AAACCGCGTACAGGGGGAAAATGGAGAATGAAATGCTACGCTGTGGAAGATTTACATCCTGGGATGAAAACGGCAAGGCCAGTGTATACCGGCCGAGGACAACTTATTATTGAAGAAGGAACGGTGCTGACAGCAGCGCTGATATCCAGATTATTTTTTTATGGAATTGAAACAGCTCTGATAGAAGAGCAAAAAGAGAAGGTTGTGCCGGAGCATAAGGAAGAGATAGTTCCAGTTTCCCGTACTTCCTATTCGCAGCAGATAAAAAGACGGCCCGAATTTATGGAATTTCAGATTGAATACACGAAACATATTGGTTCCGTAAAAGATTCCTTTGTTGCTATTGGCGATTCAGAGGGCGAGATAGATACAGAGGGAATTCTGGCAGGGGCATCAGAACTTCTTTCAAAATCTTCCACAACTTTGGGAGTCTTAGATATGCTGCACAATATGCGCCAGATTGATGATAGTATTTATGCTCATAGTCTGAATGTAGCATTGATTTGCAGGATTATGGGAGAATGGCTTCAGTTTTCCAAGAAAGATGTGGAGCTGCTTACGCTATGTGGTATGCTTCATGATATTGGAAAGACTGCGCTGCCTCAGGAACTTTTGAATAAACCGGGAAGATATACAGAAGAGGAGTATGCGCTGGTGAAGCAGCATACATTACTGGGATATAAGATGCTAAAAGATCTTCCGGTTGATATTCATGTAAAGCGTTCTGCGTTAATGCATCATGAGCGCGGAGATGGAACGGGTTATCCTCAGGGACTGAAGAATGAAGAAATTGATCCGTTTGCGCAGATTGTAGCTATTGCAGATGTGTATGATGCCATGACAGCAGCCCGTACTTACCGTGCGCCGCTTTGTCCATTTCAGGTAATTGATGCATTTGAAAAAGAAGGTCTGCAGAAATACAATCCCCGGTACATCCTTACGTTCTTAAAACGGATAGCTAATTCCTATCAGCATAATCGTGTGTTGCTGAACAACGGACGGAGCGGAACTATCGTAATGATTAATCCGAAACATTTGACCAGACCCATTCTGCAAATGGATGATGGCTCTATCTTTGATTTAATGGATTATCAAGATTTAGTAATTAGTAAGATTATATAATAAAAAATCCTTTGGGAAGAAACAATTTTTTCTTTCCAAAGGATTTTTTTATTATAAGTAAAGCAAATTTAATTTCTTAATTTTCGCTCCTGTTCTAAAATTTGAATAAACCGTTCATCTCCCTCAAGAATAATATTATTTTTCCCCTGAGAATTGTTTACCTGCATTGTGTAGACATTTTCAGGGTTAAAGTAAAATTTTATCATAGGATTCTGTTCATCAATTCCTTTTCTTATGTAACTAATATTATCTAAAGTGCAGGAAAACTTCTTTTTCCTTCGGGATGCATTTGAGATTTTAAAAATATTAAGATCACCGGAAAAGTATTCAAATTCATATTCCGTTTTGCGGTTGCGGAATAATACAATCCATACCACAGCACAAATAAC
>CAZUKR010000157.1:0-2587 GCA_964620885.1 uncultured Eubacterium sp. | reverse complement strand
GTTTATATAATTTTTATAAAAGTTTAGAAAAATTCCATAGGATTTTACAGGCAATACTGATATAATAAGTTAAAAGTACAAAAATATGAGGAGAAAGGATTTTTATGAAACTCAGAACCAGACTGATAATTTCTTTCTGCATTATCATATTTGTTCCTGTAATGCTGGCAGGCGTCACTATGTGGGGATTTGGACAGTTTCAGATGAAGGCAATCCGACAGGCTTATAACATGGATGGCAATGCATATGATTATCTGACAAATTCTATCAAGGTGCTAAGTCATTTTACCAAAGCGGATTATGAAATGCTTCAAAAGGTTGCAGAAAAAAAGCCGGAAGAGCTGGAAAAAGAATCATATCTCGATAAGATTGACCAACAGCTTTCAGGAAAATATTCTTATCTGATTGTCCGAAAAGGGAAACAGATTATATATGGGAAGGATGTAAATCAGGAACTGGAGGCAAAGCTTCCAGACTATGATGAAGACTTAAAAGAGGGAGCATCTGGTATTTATGTAGAGGGAACGGAACAGGTGTTGATGAAGCAGATTGACTTCAAATATCCCGATCAAACGGAAGGAAGTATATTTATTGTTACTTCTATGGAAAAGGTATTGCCGGAAGTAAAAGGGCTGGTAGTGGATATGCTCGTATCTGTTGTATTGATTCTTCTGTTTACAGCAGGAATGCTGACTATATGGATTTATCAGGGAATAATCAATCCTATTCGTAAACTGCAGGGGGCGGCTCAGAATATTAAGGCGGGAAATCTGGACTTTACCATTGAAGCAGAAAATCACGATGAAATAGGAGAACTCTGCAGAAATTTTGAGGATATGCGGCGTCGGCTGAAGGAATCGGCGGAAGAGAAAATCACAGGTGAGCGGGAGAATAAAGTTTTAATCAGCAACATTTCCCATGATTTAAAAACTCCAATTACTGCGATCAAAGGGTATGTGGAAGGAATTATGGACGGAGTAGCAGATACTCCCGAGAAGCAGGACAAGTATATTCGTACAATTTATAATAAAGCAAATGAGATGGATACCCTTATTAACGAACTTACCTTATATTCAAAGATAGATACCAATCGTGTCCCTTATAATTTTAAGCGGATTAATGTAGCGGATTATTTTAATGACTGTGTGGAAGAAGTAGGGCTTGATCTTGAAGCTAAAAATATTAAGCTTACGTATATTAACTATGCAGATGCGGATGTGCAGATTATTGCAGATCCCGAGCAGCTGCGCAGAGTTATTAATAATATTATAGGGAATTCTATAAAATATCTGGATAAAGAACAAGGATTTATCAGCATTCGTATTCGGGATGTAGGAGATTTTATTCAGGTAGAATTGGAAGATAATGGAGAAGGAATTACGGCAAAGGATCTGCCCTATATTTTCAACCGTTTTTATCGTACGGATGCATCGCGTAATTCTGCTACCGGCGGAAGTGGAATAGGACTATCTATTGTATCTAAAATTATTGAAGATCATGGCGGAAAAATATGGGCCAACAGTAAGGAAGGTACGGGAACTATTATGTATTTTGTAATGCGGAAGTATCAGGAGGTAATAAATGAGTAAAGTATTGATTATTGAAGATGAAGTTGCAATTGCAGATTTGGAGAAAGATTATCTGGAATTAAGTGGATTTACAGTTGAAATTGAAAATGACGGAAACAAGGGGCTTGAAAGAGCATTAAGTGAAGATTTTGATATGTATATCTTAGACTTGATGCTTCCGGGTGTAGATGGATTTGAAATTTGTAAAAAAATCCGTGAAGTAAAGAACACCCCAATTCTTATGGTGTCAGCCAAGAAGGATGATATTGATAAGATTCGTGGACTGGGATTGGGAGCCGATGACTATATTACTAAACCGTTTTCACCCAGTGAATTGGTAGCAAGAGTAAAGGCACATTTGTCCCGTTATGAGAGACTGATTAACAGTAATGTTCAGGATAATGATATTATTGAAATCCGGGCACTTAAGATTGATAAAACAGCAAGGCGGGTATGGATAAATGAGGAAGAAAAACAATTTACCACGAAGGAATTTGATTTACTGACCTTTCTCGCGCAGAATCCTAATAGAGTATATACCAAGGATGAGTTGTTCAGTAAGATATGGGCACTGGAATCCGTAGGGGATATTGCAACTGTAACAGTACACATTAAGAAAATCCGTGAAAAAATAGAGTTTAACACAGCGAAACCCCAGTATATTGAGACGATTTGGGGTGTGGGTTATCGGTTTAAGGTATAAGTATGAAAGAACAGTTACAGATTATTTATGAAGATGATGCGATTGTTGTGTGTCACAAATTACCGGGAATTCCGGTTCAGACTCCAAAAGTTGGACAGCAGGATATGGTGAGTCTGCTTCGAAATCATTTTACCCGAAAAAAGGAAAATAACCAGATATTTGTAGTGCATCGTCTGGATCAGCCAGTAGAAGGTGTTGTGGTCTTTGGCAGGAACAAAGATGCAGCGGCAGCGTTGAGTCAGCAGGTGCGGCAGCGAAGTATGGACAAACAGTATCTTGCGGTTGTTCAAGGGGAATGGGAAGAAAAATCCGGTGT
>CAZUKR010000156.1:0-4209 GCA_964620885.1 uncultured Eubacterium sp. | reverse complement strand
TCAAGGTTGGTGTTGTTTCTGTCTCAAGCGACAACTTCTATATATTATCACAGCCACTTGCTCATGTCAACAACTTTTTTTAAAAAATTAACAATTTTATTTTTGAAGGTAAAGAACGGAGAAAGAGGGATTCGAACCCTCGCGCCGGTTACCCGACCTATACCCTTAGCAGGGGCACCTCTTCGGCCTCTTGAGTATTTCTCCGAATAAGACATTTACTTTCTCTTATAAAATTGTCTCTTGCGCCGTGACGCATAGTATATGTTACTAAAAGTCTTCACTTTTGTCAATGATATATTCAAATATTTTTTTGCTATTTTTATTTCTTCCTATATTATGATGAGGATATCAAAAGGTTAATACCTACGGATTGCTCCGCACTTCTAAAAACATTCGAAATCTGCCCTATTCGGGCTACTTTCTCATGTTTTGCGGGTCCCAACCTCATGCTTTTTCATGCAAGCATGAAAATCATGACCTATTGACCCTGGTGTCTGTATTATGTATGTTTCTTCTATAATAATATACATATTTATTTTATTTCTGCAGAAGCGTATTCCTTTATGGCTGTTTCATATAAATTATTTCCCTGGCTGTCTACTACTACGATTACTGGAAAGTCTTCCACTTCTAATTTTAGTATTGCTTCCGCTCCCAAATCTTCATAGCAGACCAAATCCGATTTCTTAATACATTTAGAAAGAAGTGCTCCTGCTCCCCCTACTGCTGCAAAATAAACTGCCTTGTTTCGGATTACAGCTTCGATTACTTCCGGCGTTCTTTTTCCTTTACCAATCATCGCCTTCTGTCCTAAATCTAAAAGTCTTGGAGCATACTTATCCATACGGCTTGCTGTAGTAGGTCCTGCCGAACCTATGGGTCTTCCTTCTCTTGCAGGAGATGGCCCCATATAATAAATGGTTGCATCTTTTATAGGAAAGGGAAGTTCTTCTCCCCGGTCCAGTACTTCCATAAGCTGCTTATGCGCCGCATCTCTTGCTACATAAATAGTTCCGGTAATGTATACATAATCTCCTGATTTTAAATCTTTGGTAGTATCTTCTGTAATTGGTGTTGTAATATGTTTATCCATTCTAACCTCCCTATATTTCTCTTACTACATGCCGATTTACATGACAACATATGTTAATTGCCACTGGTAGTCCTGCAATATGAGTAGGGTAGGTGTTTATATTTACTGCCAGGGCTGTGGTTGTTCCTCCCAATCCTCCAGGTCCAATCCCCAGGCTGTTTATCTTCTGCAGCATTTCTTCTTCCAGCTCTTTTACATAGGGAATACTGGAATGTACGTTTACATTTCTTGTTAATGCTTTTTTGGCAAGAAGTGCTGATTTCTCAAAGGTTCCACCAATTCCAACTCCTACTACCATAGGGGGGCAGGCATTGGGTCCTGCATCCTTTACAGCAGTTAAAATGGAATCTTTCACTCCCTCGATTCCGTCTGCAGGCTTTAACATAAACACACGGCTCATGTTTTCACTGCCAAATCCCTTGGGAGCTAATGTAATCTTTACCTTATCCCCCGGCACCATTTCATAATGAATCACTGCCGGTGTATTATCTTTTGTATTTTCCCGGATAATAGGATCGCCTACTACGGATTTACGCAGATACCCTTCTGTATAACCTTGACGAACTCCTTCATTAATAGCATCCTCCAGGAATGCTCCTTCAAAATGAACATCCTGACCGATTTCCATAAAAATAACCGCCATTCCAGTATCCTGACAAATTGGAATCATTTCTTTATCTGCAATCTCAAGATTTTCCTGAAGCTGGTTTAATATTTTCTTTCCCAGAGGGGCTTTTTCTTTATCTACTGCTTTTTTCAGTGCTTCATCCATATCTTTAGACAGATAATGGTTGGCTTCTATACACATTTCTTTCACGTTTTCTATAATATCTGAAGTGGAAACTGTACGGATCATGTCTTTTTCTCCTTACTTATATCTTTTTATTCCTTATTCTATATTAACTTTTTGACTATTTCATTGTCAACCCGTTATTATTTTAAGTAAGCTTCCACCGCTTTGACTGCCTGATATTTTGATAGGTTAAAGGTTCTTATATTTATATTTTTGTTATTTTCCAAAACCCACTGAAAATAACTTTCTAATTGACAAGCAGAACATTCTTCATATGTCATATTTTCTTCATTATATGTGACTCCATGAACGTGCTCTGGATTAATTTCTGTAAGAGCAGGAACTGCATCCAGTGACAAACTGCATAAATAATAAACATCTTCACTACTTATCTCATTTTTTAGGCTGGATATATTATACTTTGTAATCCAATAATCCGGACGTCCAAAGGAAAATACCAAATAGAATAAGGTAACTGTTATGATTCCATAACGGAACAAAGGAAATTCTTCTTTATAAATATTAATAATTACTCCTGCCATGAGAATTGCTAACAGTGCCAGAAACCATAATACCAGTACTCTTAAAAAAGTCAGATGATAACTGGAAATATATAAAAGCATCCGGCAGGCACTGGAAGCAATCATAATATAGGTACAGACAGAAAATATCACTAATACTGTTTTCAGCAGGCGGCTCATTTTAAATATAGCTATACAGGAAATAACCATAAGCAGGTTAAAGATACATAAAAATAACAATTGAAAGAATCCCTGATGGGCATACTGGGCATAGGTGTATCCTTCCGGCAGCATAAGGCCCCCTGTAAATAGAAACACAAGCTGTATGATTGAAAAAATGAGATACACCGCTGTTATCATGGTTGTAAATGTAACTGCTGTCACGGGATTTTTCTTTTCTTTCTTCTCTTCCCACTCCGGTACATTATTTAAGGTAAGAGCAGATAGAAATGTATAAATTCCAAAAAATCCTATTACCATCAATACTACTACAAGTACTATATTGGGAGAGAAAAATATATTTTCCCATAAAAATCGAAAGCTTTTTCCAATGTATCTGGAAAATATAGCATCAGCACTGCTTAATAATGCCATAACAAATGCAAGCATCGGCATTCCGATTAGAAGACCCAGGATAATGTATTTGGTATTGGTATTTTTTTGTTCCCTTACCCTTTTCTTTCTAATGTATTTTCCAATATTGGTAAAAGGAGCTGCCACCTCTGGTATCATACTTAGATATAAAAACAGAATATTACAGATATACTGACCTGCATTCCACTTTTTATCTTTATATACCTGATGAATCATAAATATGGAAATTAAGAGTAAGATACCAACCGTATTAAAAAATACAAGGAACATACTGGTGGTCAGCATGGTACTTATACCCAGCAATATGACAGGACATATATAATACCCGTTTTCATTTTTCCATACAATTCCCGATTTTTTTAAGAATAATCCACAAACGATTAAGGTTGCTATCGTAATAAGTGGATAAGTCAGTCCCGCATAATTTTTATAAAATGTAATTGCAAAATAAATACTATATATGAGTGCAGTAATTAAAAAAAGTAATGTATTATGCTCCAATACTGGATTTTCCAGTTTATTTTTCTGTTCCATCGTCTCCATCTTCGTCCCTCCATTCTAAAATATCACCCGGCTGACATTCCAGCGCTTTACAGATTTTATTTAAAGTGTCCACCTTAATTGCTTTTGCCTTTCCATTTTTTAAAATAGAAATGTTCGCCATGGTTATGCCAACTTTTTCAGATAGTTCTGTAACACTCATCTTTCGTTTTGCCAGCATCACATCTATATTTATAATAATTGCCATCTTTTTCACCTCTTCTTATATTGTAAGTTCATTTTCTTCCTGAATATCTGCTGCCTTATGGACCAGATGGGAAAGGGCTGCTGCTGCAATGGTGATTGCTGCTCCTGCAAAAACTACAAATAGTGAAATAAGAAAAATTCCCGGATGATTCATTCCCAGTATCATAAGAACTAAATTTGCTCCAAAAAAATATACACTATCGGCTGCTGCAAGTATGGAAATGTATTTCAGGCTCTTTGCATTTTCTATAGAAAAAGAATTGTCTTTTGCAATTTCTGTTACAATCTTCCATCCAAAATAAAGTACCAGATAGCATGGAATTGCTGATATCCATAATACAATCAGCCAGGTCCAGTAATATCCTTCATACCCCGGATTTGCCTGTGCGATCTCCTGTCCCCAGAATGGAATGATATAAAAATAAATAATACCTCCACAAATTGCCATCCCTGTAATGATT
>CAZUKR010000155.1:0-4302 GCA_964620885.1 uncultured Eubacterium sp. | reverse complement strand
CCTTTGTCTCTTTTTACTACCAAAACAGAGGACAGGGATTTGGTTCCTATTTTATTAGAAGCAACATACTCACCCAGATATTTATGTTCTTCTTCATTGGTTACATAAATTACATCATAGTCAGCAAGCTCTGCCGGATTAATCCCCAGAAGTCCCAGAACCGTTGCCTGCTGTTCTGCTGTGAGATTAGCTCCCAGTGCCAGATAGGGCTTATCTTCCTTCGTAATCGGCTCTGTAACCTCCCCCTCTTCTTCCATTACTTTCTTATCAGCATCGCTTTCCTCAGGATTGCCCGGGTTCACTACCGCATCTCCGTCCTCCTTATTTTTGCTTTCTTCAATGCTCTCTTCCGGTTCTTCTGTTCCGTCGACATCCCCTTTATTCTCTTCTATTTTGGGTTCTTCATTTTCTGTTTCGTCCTGCGTATCCTCTGTGCTCTGTGTATCCTGTGTATCCATCGGCTCATCTGTTTCCGCTGCCCATGCATTCATTGGCAGTGTAAGAAGCAATGTTCCAATCAGGCACAGACTTACACACTTTTTTATATATTTTTTCATTTATTCTCCTCACTTTCTGTCACTAACTCCAGTCGCCCTTTATTAACCTCTGTCTTTTCCTCAAATCAGTTTCATGTGCACCTGAATCCATGCATCAATATCCCGATATACTTTATCCCGATCCAGCTCATTTAAGATTTCATGCCGATCCGTGGGATAAAGCTTCCATGTCACATCTTCTATTCCCGCTTTTTCATATGTTTCATATGCTTCTTTTACGCCTTCCCCAAAATTTCCAACAGGATCATCTTCCCCTGCCACAAAGAACAGCGGAAGTTTTTTAGGAATTGCATTAATATTTTCGGGCTGATTTATATAGTGAATGGTATCAAAGAGATTATAAAAACCATTCAATGTAAAAATAAAGCTGCATCTCGCCTCGCTGTTATACGCCTTTACAATTTCCGCATCCTTTGTAAGCCATGAATTGCTCACTTCTTCTGCTTCAAATTTTTTACCATTTCCAGAAAACGCCATATTGTTCACCAGTTTACTACGATAATTCCATCCCCGGAAAAATGCCATAAACTTACATAATCTTTTTCCAAGCTGCACCAGCTTATCCGGCTGGCTTCCCGTTCCCATTATAATTGCACCCCGCAGGTTTTTTCCATACTTGGAAAGGTATTTCCGTAACAAAAATGAACCCATACTATGTCCCAGTATAAAGTAAGGCAGCTGGGGATATTCCTTCTGGATTGTGGTGCGCAGAGTATTTATATCCTCCACCAGAATATCACTTCCGTTCTGGGGTGCAAAATAGCCCCAGTATTCTTTCGCAGCTACAGATGCCCCATGTCCTAGATGATCATGTCCTGCTACCAGAAATCCCTGCTGTGTCATATATTCCGCAAATGCATCATACCGCTCTATATACTCCGCCATCCCATGAGTAATCTGAAGGATGCCTTTGATTTCCTTTGTATCCGGTTCCCATTTTACACAATGAATCTTTGTTCCTTTATCTGCTGATAAAAACTCAAATGTACTTTTTTTCATCGCTTCTCCTGGCCTCTCTATATGGTATTATTAATCCTGCTTAACCGCCCTTACCTGTTCTCTGATTTCTTCCTGCCCTTCTTTTACCTGTTCTAATATGCCCTGCTGCTTCATAAAGCTCTGTCCTGCCTGTTCCATGGCATCTGTCGCAAGTACATACTGTCTTGTTAATTCTTCTTCACCCGCTGCTGCATCTGCTGCCTTTTCAGCCAGATTCTTTACATCCGGGCTAAAATTCTGTATATCGGAATGTTCCATTCGATATATGCAGTCTGCAAATTGCTGCACATTTTTCCCAGTATCTGCATGATTATCTTTTAGCAGATGATTCAGGTGTTCTGTCTGCTCTGCTGCCTCTTTCAACGTGCTGTTTATATTCTCTATGGCTTTTGCAAAGAATCCGGTTATCTCCTGATACTGTCCTGCAAGATTCCGTACATCCTCTGCTGCTGCAACGAACTCTCTTCCGCTTTCTCCCATACGTCCTGCTTCAATGGCTGCATTCAGTGAAAGTACTCCCATCTGTCTGCCTACACTGTCCAATTCACTTATCTGGGTGCTTATGCCATCCAGCTCTCCTTGTAAGTCACCTGAAACTTTGCTTAAAACTTCTACCGGTGCAGTAACATGCTTACTCTGCTCTACGGTTTCCTGCATCTCTTCCTTCTGTTGTTTCAGTTTCCCTACAATTTCCCAATAACAGTTTTCTGACTTCTCCAAACCGCCTGAAATTCTGTCTATCTGTTCCTGAATTCCACTGCTTTTCTCCCGTTGTTTCTGGGTATAATCTGCTGAAGAATTCACGGCTTCTATTACTTTCGTGAGCTGCTGATCCATCTCTTCCTGACTATTTTTCAATGTGTTCAGCATACTCTCTGTTTCTTCCTGCTTTGCTGTAATTTCGGAAAATACCTGGGAATAACGATCCATCATTAGCTGTCTGGATAATAATTCCTTTTCCATTCCTCTGGCTTCTTCCTGTTTTCTGCGTCCACCAAACATACTGCCTGCCCCTTTCTGCTCCTTACTATCTGTTCAAAGCTGAAACGCTCTCATTTGTCTAAACTAAAGTACCTGCGTCATCTTTCGACTGCACGCGTGTACATTATACCACTATCTCTCTTAAATCAGCAATAATTCTTGACAATTATTTGCAAACTTTCCCTTCCATTGTACGAATTTATTTCAGGGTAGTACACAAAGGATACTTTTATTTTCCCGCCTTTTCCCTGAAACGTATCTTCCAACTCTTGGGGAGTACACCTTTTTTTGAAATACTCAATCATAGCTTCCACATCACCAAAATAGACTGCATCCATTGCGGCTCCACCTTGCCCCTGTACCCGCATTTTGCATACGTTGCGTTTTTTTCCTACTATCTTTATGGACAGTATACTTATATTTTTATCTGCAAATACCGGTTTTTCGTTGGCTTTTCCAAAAGGCTCCAGTATCTTTAATTCCTCCGTCAGTTCCTTAGATATGTAATCCAGAGGCATGGGCACATCAATCATAACTTTCGGCCGCAAATCCTCTTCTGTAAGAGAGGTATTCTCATTTATCTGCCGGCGGAAACAATCTACATTCTCTTCCGGCATAGCAAGACCCGCCGCCATGGGATGCCCTCCAAACTTTGAAAGGAGACTGCTGCACCGTACAAGTTCTTCATACATGGAATAGGCTTCTATGGAACGGCCGGAACCCTTTACCCCTTCTTCTCCTCTGGTCAGAACAAATACAGGACGGTTATACTGCTCCCGAATACGGCCTGCAATAATTCCCGCCAGACTTTCGTGGCATTCCGGCAGATATATCACCAGCACCTTGTCATTCTTTAACGTCCCCTGTTCCACCATTTCTTTTGCCTGTATCACACCCTGCTCTGTTAATTCTTTTCTGCTGGCATTCAAATCGTACAAATCCGCAGCCCCCGCAGCCGCTTCTGTTTCATCTTCTGCAAGCAGCAGCTCCAACGCACGCTTTGCCGTATCAAGCCGTCCGCTGGCATTGAGGCATGGCCCTAATACAAAGCCAATATGATAGGACTTAATGCTTCCCATTTCAATCTGGTTCTTGGCGGTCAGTGCCCGAATCCCATAATTGGAAGTTTTATTTAAATATTTCAACCCCTCTTTTACAATAATCCGGTTCTCGCCCATCAGATCCATCACATCACCTACCGTTGCAAATGCTGCATTTTCAAGAAATTCCATGGCTTCTGACATTTCTTTTCCTACTGCCTGATATAACACCTGCACCAGCTTAAATGCCACTCCCGCCCCACACAAATGTTTATTGGGGTAGGGGCAATCCAGCTGTTTGGGATTTACAATAGCGTCTGCCTCCGGCAGCAGATAGCTTCTCCTGCCTTCCTCGGTTTCCTCATAGGGTATCTCATGATGATCAGTAATAATCACCGTCATTCCAAGCTGTTTTGCTTCTTTTACTGCATCCAGGGCTGCAATTCCATTATCACAAGTTAATATGGTATCAATTCCTTCTTCTGATGCCGCTCCGATCAGTCTGGTATTAACACCATATCCATCTGCAATTCTGTCTGGAATGGCATAATCCACAATGGCACCGGATTTTTTCAATGCAGAATACAAAATATAAACAGACTGCACTCCATCAATATCATAATCACCAATAATCCGTATTTTTTTACCCTGCTCTATTTTCTCTCTTAGGATTTCTACTGCCCTTGTGATTCCCTTCATTTCTTCCGGATGATATAAATTATCCC
>CAZUKR010000154.1:0-4375 GCA_964620885.1 uncultured Eubacterium sp. | reverse complement strand
AAAGCATATAGCTTACTTTCTGGATTTGCAGCAGTAGAATCCATATGGCAACGCCAATGGTATAAAATCTTTGGAATATGAAAAATATTTTCTGCTTGTTCCACACAGCGTAAAATAAAATCATAATCTTGAGCTCCGTCAAATTCCTTTTGAAACACTCCTACCCTTTTTATCAATTCCTTCTTTACCACAAATAAATGACATATATAATTCATACTACGTAGCAAATCAATATTAAAATCAGGTTTAAAATTGGGATCAAAAAACTTCTTTCCACTCATATCCAACTTATCTTCATCTGAATACAAAATATCTATTGAATACTCTTGCTCATTTATGGCTTTCGTAAATTCAAACAATGCATTCTCCGCTAAACGGTCATCATGATCCGCCAGTATAATATAATCCCCTGTTGCCATTTTTATGGCTACATTGGTATTCTCTGAAATACCTAAATTTTTTCCTAACTTCTTATAATAAATATTTAAGTATTTTTTTTGATACTCTTCTATGATTTGAGATAAACCATAATCTTCTTCACTTCCATCCGCAAGACATAATTCCCAGTAAGAATATGTCTGATTGCATACAGAATCCAGAAGTTCCCGTAAATAATTTTCCCTAGTACAGTACAATGGAATTACGATGCTAAAAAGTGGTTCTTTTGCAAAATGTATTTTCCTCTGTCTATCCAATTCCTCCTTTGCAATTGTATTTTCTTTTAACCATTTTTCATAAGTAAATCTATCCGATTGATGAAACACCTTAGTTTTTATCCGATTTAAGGTAGAAATAATTCCTTCTTTTTTATAATATAGCAGAAATTTTTGCAGTCCATTCATTCCCTCTTTTTTATTTTTTTTCATTTTCCGCAAAGTAGTATTATAGCTTTCTACAGTTTTGCCTGAACTGAATTTAACCTTTATACAATTATCTAACGGAAGAGATGCCTGAATTCGAAATCCCGTCCTTTCCACTTTCTCGAGTTCCTCAAACACATCATTCACATCCCGCCGATATGTTCTTGTCACTTTTGCACCCTCAATCTTTTTTTTATTAGAATAGATTTCAATTTCTACTGGCTGTCTACCGACCACCCACCCACTGATGGAAAATTCATTTTCAGTAACAGATTCATTTTCAATCTGATATTCTATTGCCTCTTCCCTTTTTACTAATTGCTGTGTTTTCATCATAACCAGATAATGTTTTTCTTGCCCCCTTTGATTTAAAATGGAAAAAGTCTTTCTTTCCTCCCATTTCTCTGGAAGTACCACCGTATACACTAGCTCTTCACTAATGTTTTTTTGATAGTTCAAATACTTCTGGCGAATAGAAACTCCTTTTTTCACTTCTAATTGAAATGGTAATACTTCACCATCTAACTGAAATTCCACCTCTTTTCCCTCTGAATTGTCATCCCGATACCACCCTCTAATGACCAACTTATTTTTTTCATATAGGTGAAAGCGGACACCGCGTTCTAAATTAAAATAATTATTCATAATTACTGCAACTCTTCCTTTGAAATGATATTTCCGTTTTTTACATGCTCCAACAAGTTATTTGCCCGTTCTACAGACTGTCTATCCGGCTCCATAACATATACACTTCTTCCGGGCATTGAATAAGTCTGAGCCTTGGAGTTGGATCCTATCACACTGTAAGATTTCACATCCCAATCTCCACCTCCAAATAATTGCGCATTTACCAATTCAGCTATTTTGCTATCAGACATATTTGTTTCAAAAGTTCCTGCAATACTGTTCATTATTCCTGAATAATTAGCAAGAATAGCCGGTGAGGTTCCCTTATTAACTATAGCTTTTATAACCTCCATCTGGTTTTTTCCTCTTTGGTTATCCCCATCTGAAAAGCTGTGACGCTCTCTTGCAAATGCCAATGCCTGAATGCCGTTTACATGATTGTATCCTTTTTTATAAGTCATAACCGGATCTACCGTAAATGTATATTCCGAATACACATCCACGCCATCTAGTGCATCTACAATATCAATAAATCCCGAAAAATTCATACGCAGAAAATAATCAATATTTACATCATAAAGCTTCTCTAAGGTTCCCATGGAAACATCCACACCATAGATACCGGCATGTGTCAGCTTATCTTTACTTCCGTTTGAAACAGGCAGTTCTACGTAATAATCCCGAGGTGTAGATAATAAAAGTATCTGTTTTGTACCTGTATTCACTGCTGCCAAAATATTTACATCACTACGGGACTTATTGGTTACCCCTCCATAAGTATCAATTCCACTAACATAAACAATAAAAAAATCCGGATTTTTTTCTGCCTCTGTTACCACTTCTGGCTCTTCAATTACCACTTCTTTTTCCTGAATAGTTGTTGTTAGTATACGTATATCTTCTGAAAAACCCTCATACCCTTCTTCATCTGCAATCATTTCTATGAAGGAATCATTGATAATAACTCCATCAATTTCCTGTTTATATAGGTCGTCTACCATTGAAAACATATCCTCATATTCCTTGTAATTCAATGTAAAATCAACTTTTTCTTCTATTTCCTTTATTGCCTTGTCTGTATTCTGACGATCTATTTCCTTTAAAATCCCAAAAGCAAACTCTTTAGTATCCTGAATTCCCTCTGCCGGATTATCCTTCAGAACGTAAACAGAAACTGCATCCGCCTGAACCACCACATTAGTAACCTCATTCAGCATTTGTTCCGTATGATATAAATAATAGGTTCCAACACAAAGCAACACTATCATAAAGACTGCTGATAAGGATGCGATCCGAAAAATCTTCTTCTTTGTTATAATGAGCCAACCTGCCGCTACACCGCATATCCATGTTACCAACAATATTACCGCCAGTAACTTGATAGGAATAACTGCAAGTCTTACCATCATAACAGAAAAAATTACATTACATAAAAATAATAACGCTATTATTATCCAAGAAACTATTTTACTTTTTTTTTGCTTCATATTGATTACACTTCTTTCTTATTCATGTTCCGATATGCATTGCAGACCACATCTGGGTCACCTTCTGCCTGCATGACTCCTTTTTCAATCCAAACTGCCCTTGTGCAATTTTTCTTTATTACATCTAGAGAATGAGATACTATCAATACTGTGGAACCACTACTAATCATTTCTCTGATTCGCTTTTCACTCTTCTCTCGAAAGAACATATCTCCAACACTTAACACTTCATCTAATATAAGAATCTCTGGCGTGTCACGCATAGTAGCAATTGCAAACCCCAATCTGGATACCATACCGGAAGAAAAATTCTTTACTCTTTCCTCCATAAATCCTTCTAATTCGGCAAATTCCACAATATCATTAAATTTCTTATCAATATATTCTTTGGTATAACCAATGATTGCTCCATTAAGATATACATTTTCTCTAGCTGTTAATTCCATATCAAAGCCAGTTCCCAATGTCAACAACTGAACCTTATTAAAGTCAACTTTTACTTTTCCTTCAGTAGGCTGCAATGCCCCAGATACGATTTTTAACAAGGTACTTTTTCCTGAACCGTTGGTTCCAATAATCCCCACAACTTCACCTCTCGGAATATCTAAATCAATATTATCCAGAGCTAAAAATGTACGATAAGTATTCTGCCTTTTAAGAGTTCGTATAATAAATTCCTTTAAACTGGTGGACTCATCCTGAGCAATCTTAAACCTCATACTAACATTTTTAATAGAAATTACTAACTTCTCTTTTGAAGGTACTTTTTCCTGCACTATGGAGGTTACCACATCCAATTCTTCAGCTATCGGTCTTCTTTGACGATTTACTTCTTGCCTCCTACGCTGCTGTATTCTGTGATATCTTTTTTTTCTTCGCTTGTTTTTCTGAATCTTTAGAAGTACAATACATAAAACCAGCCCCAATCCAGCCAAAACCACTACCAATTTTATTATCCAAACATGTCCGTTTGTATCGTCCTTATCTGCCTCTGCCTGTACCTTCGCTGTTGCCTCCTTCAAAGTTATAAATTTCTTTTCTGTAAAGTCATAATAATAAAGGCTATTTTCTCCCTCTTCATCTATTACATTGAAAAGCGTTCTCTTGGATGGAGTATCCTCCAACCAGCCACTTACCGACTGCTGATTCCCTGCAACAACTTCTACCGCATATTCCTGATAATATCCTTCCGGAAGTTTTCCCTGATAAATATTGATTGGTAAAATATAATATATTTTCTTCCCAACAGATACTGGTTCTAATTGATATACTATCTCACTCTGACTATTATAATATGCCAGTCTTTCTTTCCCTGTTTCAATATTCTTAATACCACATAGTTCTATTTTCCCATTTTCAGAAACATATACCTCAATCTCCCTTCCTCGGCACATTACCTCA
>CAZUKR010000153.1:4192-4520 GCA_964620885.1 uncultured Eubacterium sp. | reverse complement strand
AACACTTTCTATTTTATCGTTTGTTCCAATAGGAACCGTAGATTTCACTACTACAGCACATTCTTTTGTTACATTTTCTGCAATCTGATTTACTACGTTAAACACATATTTCAGATTAGCAGATCCATCTTTCTTCTCTGGTGTTCCTACACCAATAAAAATAACATCTGCATCACAATATGCCTTTTTATAATCTGTAGTGAATTCCAGACGTTCCATGTTTTTTATCATTAACTCATCCAATCCCGGTTCAAAGATAGGGCTAATTCCTTTTTTCATTGTTTCTACTTTCTCTTGGTCTACATCTACACAGGCTACTTCATGACCA
>CAZUKR010000153.1:3403-4182 GCA_964620885.1 uncultured Eubacterium sp. | reverse complement strand
CTAAACAAACGCCCGTCACTAAACCAACATATCCCGTTCCTGCTACTGCAATCTTCATACTTTTCTCCTTCTTCTATGTGTTATTTCTAACAAAAATCATTTTTCGTTTCTAGCAGGTGCACCAAAAATATGAAATAATTTTTCTCCTGCGAATCCAAGAATGTCTCCTGCTGTGGATACTAATCTATATAATACGATTCCTAACAAAATACTATCCACATCCAGCATTTCCCCTAATAGCAGGGTAAGGGCCGCTTCACGAATTCCAATGCCTCCCGGCGCCCCTGGAATAATAAACCCCAAAAACCAGGATAAGATAAATGCTCCTACAATAATAGAAACATTTCCTTCAAAGTCCATTCCTATGATATACCGTAAAATACATAAATACAAAATAGCCATACATGTATTATTAAAAATATAAAATGCGGTATTTTTCAAAATAGCAAAAATGCTTTCCTTTTTCAACAATCTCCGGTAAGACTCCAGATATGATTTTATTTTCTTACGAAATATCCATATTGTCAATAGCAGAATAATTCCAATGCATGCAGCAATTCCCAACAACTTGAAAGTCTTTACACCATAATATTCAATCCATGCCTGCAGACCTTTGCCATAAAATATAAGCACAATGAGTACCACTGCAATTAAATTTGTTACCGTATCTATTATCGTGGCAGATGCCACATCCAAATGATGTAGATTCTGGTTTACTGCAAGTTCATTTTTTCCCACGTATTGAAATACATTTCCTGGTAGATACTTCATAAGATTTG
>CAZUKR010000153.1:0-3393 GCA_964620885.1 uncultured Eubacterium sp. | reverse complement strand
TCTTCCATGGGTAACTGCTTGCTATTACAAAAACACCATAAACTACACTTAATCCCAATAATATGGCTATATTTTTCTTTTCCATCAGAATAGAATAATCAACATCATATTCATATAATCTTTTTATAATAAGCACTACGGCAATCAGAACACATATGTTTCCAATCCATTTGATAACCTTTTTCACTCTTCGTTCCCTGCCTTCTATTTCATAAAACTCTCTATTGTTTCACGCATCTTATCCCATGAATACTTATATTTCTCTGCTTTAATGCCTTCTGCAAATTGCTTTGACCGATTATTCTCAAAAAAATCCTTTACCGCTTCCGCTATTTCACTCGGATTCTGAGGTTCTACAATATAACCTGTCTCCCCGTTCTCTACCACATCTGGCAGACCTCCCACATTCGTTGCAAGCACTGCCTTATCAAAACTGTATGCCACCTGAATAACCCCACTCTGGGTTGCCGATTCATAAGGAAGTACCACTAGGTCACATGCTGCAAAAAACTTTTCTACCTCCTCTGTAGGTAAATGTCCACCATAAATATCAACGATATTCTTAATTTCGCTTTCGCAAATCATATCTTCATACTCTTCTTTGTTACCGCAGAATTCTCCAGCAATCAGAAGCCTGATTCCCCGAACTTCTTTTTTAATCTCGGGCATGGCATTCAACAAATGATGTAGCCCCTTATATTCCCTTATTAGTCCAAAAAACAATAATACTTTTTCATCCTCTTCTATATGAAGCAGCTCTCTTGCCTGCTCTTTTGTCATATCTTTCATTTTGAAAAAATTGTATGCCGGATGCACATTTATTTTGTAAATCGGATTCTTTACAATTGTTTTTAAATCATTAGCATCCATAGTAGAATGTGTAATATAATAATTTCCCTGACGCATTGTAATCTTTGTCAGCAGCTTGTCGAATATAAATCTTTCATGTGGGAAAACATTATGGCATACAAATAAGACTTTCGTATTCTTCAGCAATTTTGCCATTACTGTAAAACATGGCGCAAAATATGGATGAAGCCACTGGAAAATCACCAAATCCGGTTTCTTCTTATTTAACTTCCTTGCTACAGATATCCAGTTGAATGGATTAGCCGTATTAATCAAATACTGTGCTTCCTCAACCCTTACTGCATCATCTTCATAATCTATCTGTTTTCTCTTAAACAACAATTTAGGATACTGCATCTTGTAAGAGACCATTTCTATATCATGATGCTCCTTCAGGTTCTTATACATCAATCCGGTATAATAGGATAATCCTGTAGAATAGGGATATACCGGTCCAACCATGAGTATTTTCATGTGCTCTCCTTTCCAGTCCTACGCAAAGAACTTGTCTTCCAGCATCAGACAGATACAGTGATAAATAGGCAGATGATACTCCTGTATCATGTAAGTCACCATGCAGGGAACAATAATTGCACAATCTGCAATCTTACTAATATTTCCACCATCTTTTCCACACAGTGCAATTACTTTCATTCCCTTTGCCTTTGCAGTAACTGCTGCATACATGACATTCTCTGCGTTACCGGAAGTAGAAATTCCCATAAATATATCCCCTTTCTTCCCATAGCCATTTACCTGCTGTGCATATATCAAGGAAGAGTCCACATCATTCATATATGCCGTGTTCAGCGCCGAATGATTACCAAGGGCAATCGCCGGCAGGCCCTCCTGTAGACATTCTGCCAGCTTTCTTCCCCGTTCTGCATCTTCTATTAATAACTTCTGACGAAACTGTTCGGGTACTTTTCTTTCCTTTATAAACCCCTTCATCAATTCTCCCACAAGATGTTCCCCATCTGCACAACTTCCACCATTTCCGGCTACCAGAAGCTTTCCATTATTTGAAAAACTTTCTTCCAAAAGCAGATATGCTTTTTTAATCTCATCACTAATGTTTTCCAGAAGTGGATAACGTTCTATTAACTGATTCAGATACCTATATTCTTCTCTTTCCTCTTTATACATTCTCTATCTCCTGTCTTACAAAATCCGCAAGGCTTTCCCAAGCTTTCCGATGTTTACTTTGCCCAATAAATGCCACCTTACATCCTGCTGCTTCCCCTGCCTGCATATCACTTTCATTGTCTCCCACCATCCATGAAGAAGATAATTCGATATTATATTTTTCAGCCGCCTGGAACAGCATTCCAGGATTTGGCTTTCTGCACTCACATTGAATCTTATATTCTGATCTTTCTCCAACGAATCCTTTATGCGGATGATGTGGACAATAAAAAACATCATCCAAATATGCACCCTTTTCCCCTAAGAGCGTTTCCATTTTATTATGTATCTGTTGAAGTTCCTCCAGACTCACTTCCCCTCTTGCAATTACAGGCTGATTTGTAACTACTATAGCCAGATATCCACTCTGATTTATTAATTTAATGGCTTCTTCCACACCACCTATTAACTCAAAATCATTAATATCTGTCAAAAAACCAACATATTTATTAACTACCCCGTCCCTGTCTAAGAAAACTGCTTTCTGCCTTCTACTAAGATTTCTGGCTTCTATCTTCCCGGTCTTAATATCTTCAATTACAGCATAGTATCTGTCAGGAGTCCCCATGTCCTTCACATATTCAGGAGAATCATATGCATACAACTCTCCCTCTTCTATTAATGGTTTCAAAATATCTCGGTCCAAATCTACCTTCTTTAATTCCGTAAATTTTTCAAATATCTGAGGTGTAAACATATGCAGTCCTGCATTCACCTGATTTTGATACCATTTTCTTTTATCTTCCTTGTGCAACCATCGCAAAACCATATTCTTTTCGTCCGTTATAATAATACCACTGTCATAAGGATGATTATTAGGATGTGTAAAGATAGTTGCTACTGCACCCATTTTCTTATGGTTCTCTGTAAATTTATGAATATTCACATCAAAAATAATATCACCATTCAGTAATAGGAAGTCGTCCTTAATAATATCCTTTAGCAGATATAAGGCTCCGGCCGTTCCAAGAGGTTTCTTTTCTTCAATATAGGATATTTTGATATCAAATTTATCACCATTTCCAAAATATTCTTTCACTACCTCTCCCCGATATCCAATTACTATAATAAAATCTCTATATCCCTGGCGTCGCAAACACTCTATTCCATACTGCATAATAGGCTTGTCTAGTATAGGAATCATTGGTTTCGGAACTTCAGAATTAACAGATGAAATTCTAGTTCCCCTTCCGCCAGCCATTACTACTACTTTCATACCTCTTTCCTTTCATGCTGATTGAAGGTTGGTTCATAAGTTTCTGGTGTATAATGCAAAACCCGGGTACCTCCATTCTCGAATTCAAAAGGAACATACAGTAGATTTTCCATTGCCTTGCGCACGCTTTCCTGCTTATCCTT
>CAZUKR010000152.1:0-4691 GCA_964620885.1 uncultured Eubacterium sp. | reverse complement strand
GAAATTAAGAAAAATGTTGAAAAAAATTTCGTAGTATGATATAGTGGCTAAGGTGTAAATGTGCGGTTATGGCGGAATTGGCAGACGCGCTGGTTTTAGGTACCAGTGGGCAACCGTGTGGGTTCGAGTCCCACTAACCGCATCCTTGTAAAAAGCAGTTGATTTTTATAGAATCAACTGCTTTTTTTATTAATATAACAATAGGGCACATTGTTAATAAAGCAGGTTTAGGCAGGAGAACATTTTATCGAGAATCAGAAAGTTACTAACATAATAGGTTTTGGTTGACTTACTGAAATAGTATTTATAATATAGTAATATGATTTTCAAAATAGTGATTACAACATAGAAAGAAGGATAACCGTGAACCGGTTGAATCTATTGGTTTGATTCAGAAAAGAAAAAAAGTAAACAGATAAGGAGACTGAAAATGGATTTAGAAAACAAAGGAGAAGTGCTCATTTATAAGTCCGCAGATGGACTGACGCATATACAAGTTAAAATGGAGAAGGAGACAGTTTGGCTTACACAATTACAGCTCTGTGACTTATATCAGACCAGCAAATCCAATATAAGTGAACACATCAAACATATATTTGAAGATGGCGAATTAGATGAATCTTCAGTTGTTCGGAAATTCCGAACAACTGCTTCTGACGGGAAAAACTATGATACAATTCATTACAATTTGGATATGATTATATCGCTCGGCTACCGTATCAAATCAGTTATTGCCACAAATTTTCGTAAGTGGGCTACTGAACGGTTAAAGGAATATATGATAAAAGGGTTTACAATGGATGATGAACGACTGAAACAATCTGGTGGTGGTAACTACTGGAAGGAACTTTTAGATAGGATTCGTGATATCCGTTCCTCTGAAAAGGTTCTGTATAGACAGGTGCTTGACCTATATGCAACCAGTGTTGACTACAATCCTAAAAGCGACGAATCGATCCGGTTCTTTAAAATTGTCCAGAACAAGCTTCACTATGCAGCACACGGTCACACTGCTGCAGAGGTAATCTATGAGCGTGCTGATGCCAACAAGCCACATATGGGACTGACCTCCTTTTCTGGCGACTATCCATTGTCAAAAGATATTGGAATTGCAAAGAACTATTTGAAGGAAGATGAACTGAAAGTTTTAAACAATCTCGTTTCTGGATATTTTGATTTTGCTGAAATACAGGCAATTCGAAAAAGTCCAATGTATATGAATGATTACATTGAACATCTGGACAACATTTTGTCTTCTACTGGGGAAAAACTATTAGAAGATTCAGGAAGCATAAGCCATACACAAGCGATGAAGAAAGCAAAAGAAGAATATCAGAAATATCAGGAAACGGCGATTACTCCAGTGGAGCAAGCTTACCTTGATACGATTAAGGATTTAGAAAAAACGGCGAAGAGGAGATCTAGGGAATGAGCAATATAAAATACACAACGTTTCTATATTTGCGTTGAGGATAAATAAGATACATGATAAAATATATTATAGGATTAAATGTTGTAAATCAATAAATTGAGAATTTAGCTACTACACATTATGGCTAATAAACTAAAGATTGAGTTTTTGCTTTTTGAACCAATTGAGCGGTATGAAGATATAAAAATAATTGATGGTGAAGAAGAAGGAGAATATCAGTTTATAACAACAGTAAAAAAAGCAAAGCAATGTCTTGATACTACTGAACATTATATTAGTAAATTAAAAGAAATGTTTCAAATATTAAAAGATGATTTATCAAATGAATTCGAATTTATTTATGAAGGCGAAAATGATTTTAATGTATATATGAATCAATATGATTATGAAAGCTGGTCTTCAGCAGTAAAAAGAATAGCGGTTAAGTTGTCAAAAGATGGAGAACCTGACCCGTATGATAATTCTTATCTAGCAAACTATCCAAAAACTAATGTGCCTTATGAATGATATAGATATTCCAGTAAATTTTAAAGTGCTTACATTACCAAGCATAGAATTGGCAGAAGATTATCCGACTATTGGCCCAAGTGGCTTGGCTAATCTTAACATTAATGGCACAGCTTGTAGCATTGAATTTTTTCTTGGGAAAGATGTCTTATTAGACGATGAAGGAATTTTTGAACCCGTAATATGGACACAATACATGGAAAAATATGGTAGATTTTCTATTAAAAAATATCAAGGTGCTTTGCTCCATAAAGCAGCGGTTCAAGAACGCTTTCGTAAAAAATTAGCTAAGTTAAAAAAGTGTGATAGGGTGCAAGTGAAAATTTGGCCTGAAATCAAAAACTTATTGGAGCTGATTAGTTCTCTATGGACTTAGTCCTAAAGCAGTATTAAAATGTCTTTTTTGTTTGCTTATAACAAATTATTTATCCATTTTAAAACACAAAACAGTTCCGTGTTCTCCACAGATTTTTCCTATTATTAAAAGAACAGAATTACCCCCAAGACAGAGTCACATGCTCTGTCTTTTTTCTGTATGACAGGCATGTGACTCTGTCTTGGGTGAAAGTACAAAAGGCAACCGTAACCTTAGTGCGTAAATCAGACAGGTAAACGGAGAAAGGTTCAGGGTTTGTTAGTTGCTTAGATTATAGAAAGGAATAATACCTACATTCTAATTTTCTTTTTTCAAACTTACCACTAACTGTTTCGTAGCCAGAATCATACAGCTGAATAGAGCAATCAGATAATATGGAAAAATGCCGGTATGGAGAATCTGCGCAAGCAAACCAAACAAGGGCGGCAAGAACGTAATTCCAACATAGCATGAAGCCAACTGAATGCCCATTATGGATTGTGATATTTCCTTTCCAAAATTAACAGGCGTAAGATGGATGAGGTTAGGAAAAATTGGACCGACACCAAGGCCCATCATAAATAAGGCAAATGAGGAAGCGGACATCGGTAAAGGTGCAAGCAATACAACAATGGCAGTGATAATAACACCCTGACCAATGAAGATTAACTTCCAACAGGACAATTTGTTAACCAATAGTCCCGATAGGAAACGCCCTATGGCTATACCGGCGTAATATAAGGTTACACATTGTGCAGCGTTTTCAATTAAAAAGCCTTTGCTATTCACTAGGTAAGTACTGCCCCAAGTGCCTGCTGTGAATTCGATGGCACAGGAACAGATAAAAAAGAGCGAAACAGCTTTTACAGCAGGGAGCTTTATTAGCTCTACAATGCCGACAATTTTTTGCTCTTCGATTTGGCTTTCCTCCTTGTTTGGATGGGTCTTTTTCCATAGAGGCAGTGAAATAAGTGTAATCAAGGCGATAATCCCCTGAATGATAAATACAACCCAGTAACCCTTTCGCCAATTATTCTGATGGGAGAGAGCTAACGACATCAGATAGGGACTGAGCGTAACACCGATACCATAAAAGCAGTGAAGCAGATTCATATGCGACGCCTTATAATGAAGTGCTACATAGTTGTTTAAGGCGGTGTCCACGCTTCCAGCACCCAATCCCAGCGGAACCGCGAACAGGCAGAGCCAGACAATGTTTGGGGATACGGAAAAACCCCACAAAGCGGCGGCTGTCATAAGGACGCTGAAAGCAGTGACCGGTCCTGTTCCGAGTTTTTGGATAACCTTTGCACTGACCAAACTGGATAGGATGGTGCACCCTGAAATTGTCATGGTGACATATCCGGCTGATGATATCGGCAATCCGAATTCCATGTTAATGGCTGGCCAGGCTGTCCCGAATAGCGAATCCGGTATTCCCAAACTGATAAATGCAATATAAATAATCACTAATAATAATATGGTCATAGTAGTCACCTCGTATAGAGTAGAAGTTTTTTGTTATGCAAAGATATGAAAGTGCATAATTATAAAAGTAGATTGAAAAGCCAGGAGCATGGCCATATCAGCAATAATGCCGGCAATAAATTTACAGCACTGATATGCTTAATTTGAGCAATGCTTAATCCCAGAACAAGTGTGAGAAGTCCCCCGACAGCAATGAAGTCATTCATCATAAACTCTGTTATGAAGGGGGCAATAAATTGTGAGGAATAGAAGCAGGCGCATAAAATCACAAACTGGGGCAAGACAATTAGGTTCATGGCTCTTCCCAGAGTGGTTGCAAAAATAGTTGCAGCAAAAATATCCATAACAGCCTTGGAAAGTAAAATAGTCATATCACCGGTCAGTCCTTCGTTGATTGCACCGAAAATATTCGTGCCGCTGGCACAGAAAGTTACAGCAACAATCAAATAAAAACGCATGTACTCATCCTTGTCGCCAGGGATATGAAAACTGAATTTTGATAAGATTGATTGAAATAAGGAACGTACTTTTCCGTCCAGGTCAATTAGTTCGCCAATCAGGCAGCCTGAAATCAGTGCCAGAATAACTGCCGGCAGGGTATGTATTTTTACCAGAGATGTGATACCAATGGCAATAGCGCATATGCCGAAAATAGTATTCATGGGTTGTATTATGCGTTTGGGAACACGATGTTTTATATAACTTCCGATATTTGTTCCGATTAAGACGCAGCAGCAATCAATTATAATTCCTTTTGGAAACATAGATAGTTGTTACCTCCTTTGTATTATTAGTTTCTTTGTGGGTAAAAGCTCTTGATTTTAACATAGGGGTTCTTAAAATGCAAGAAAGAAGTAAAATATACCGGTATATCTGCGACCTTTTCACAGGCAATTCTTAACATTATAT
>CAZUKR010000151.1:0-4927 GCA_964620885.1 uncultured Eubacterium sp. | reverse complement strand
ATTTTGAAAGAGATGCGCAATTCTGTTAACCGACAGGTGAACTGTGAAACTGCCAATATTAACAAGACGGTGAATGCGGCAGTAAAGCAGGTACAGGATATTAATTATATTCAAGAAATGGTAGGACTGGAAAGTCTGCCGGAAAATCTGCAGGAAGTTGCAAGAGTAAGGATGCAATACCCAGAGGCGGCATTAAAAGAACTTGGAACTTTTTTAGAACCACCGGTTGGAAAATCAGGGGTAAATCACCGACTGCGTAAACTGTGTGAGATAGCGGAAGATATCAGAAGCAGATGATGCGCCAGAAGGAGGAACAGAATGTTAAGAAAAGAAGTAGAAGTTTTGATTGCAGGTGGAATTGGTACAGATCAGGTGGCGAGGCTTGTGCAGCTTGCGACTTCTTACGAAAGCACTATTTATCTCCAGAATCAGGGGAGAAAAATTAATGCAAAGAGTATTATGGGAGTAATTGGCTCTGGAATCACTCAGGGAATGCTAGTGGAGATAATGGCCGAGGGAAAAGATGAAGAAGATGCGGTTTCAGCACTAGAAGCATTTTTTTCGGGTGAATAAAAGGAGTTTAAGGGCGGATGAAAAAGAAAAAACTTTTGTTTGTATTGAATCCATTTTCGGGAAAAGGTGCAATTAAAAATAAACTGGTGAATATTGTGGATATTTTTATCAAGGGTGGGTATGAAGTTACAATCCATACCACTCAAAAGCCGCAGGATGCTACGGAAGTAATAGAAAAAAAAGCAGAAGAATATGATATTGTGGTATGCAGCGGAGGGGATGGTACTCTGGATGAAACCGTAACAGGAATGATGCGGCAGGACAAAAGGATTCCCATTGGATATATACCCGCAGGAAGCACCAATGATTTTGCTGGCTCTCTTAAAATACCAAAAAGAATGGATAAAGCGGCAGAAATTGTTGTGGAAGGAGAACCCTTTTCCTGTGACATAGGCAGTTTTAATGGTGATTATTTTGTGTATATAGCAGCATTCGGGCTATTTACTGATGTATCTTATGGTACCAGCCAGGAACTGAAAAACCGTATTGGTCATGCAGCATATATTTTAGAGGGGATGAAACGCCTCCATACGATACAGTCTTATCATATGAGGATTGAATATGAAGATCAGATTATAGAAGATGATTTTGTATATGGAATGGTAACCAACTCCACATCTGCCGGGGGATTTAAGAATATCACGGGGAAAAATGTGAAGCTGGATGATGGGTTGTTTGAAGTAACCTTAATCTGTATGCCCAAAAATCCCCTGGAATTAAATGAAATCATTGGAAGTCTTACAAATATGATAGATAATACGGATTGTATCTATACCTTTAAGGCAGATAAAATCAAATTTATATCAGATATAAAAATTCCATGGACTCTGGATGGGGAATATGGCGGAAGCCACAAAGAGCTTGTGATTGAGAATCAGAAGCAGGCGGTTGAAATTATGGTGAAACGGGATGCTAAATTTCTTCCCAACAAAGAGGAAACGGAAAGCATTGGACAAATTGTCTAAAATTTAACAAACTAAAGGGATAGATTTTGTAGTGTCAGCCCTTTTCTTTTGGGAGAAAATAGAGTACACTATAAGTTAGAGCGGAAATCCGCAAAATGGTTCAAATAATTATGAAAACAAATGGAGGAACAATTATGTTAGTATCTGCAAAAGAAATGTTACAGAAGGCAAAAGCGGGACAATATGCTGTTGGACAGTTTAATATCAACAATCTGGAATGGACAAAGTCTGTATTGCTTACTGCACAGGAATTAAAATCCCCAGTAATTTTAGGTGTATCTGAAGGTGCTGGAAAATACATGGCAGGATATAAAACTGTTGTAGGTATGGTAAATGGTATGATGGAAGAATTAAACATCACAGTACCAGTTGCACTTCACTTAGATCACGGAAGCTATGAAGGATGTATAAAGTGTGTAGAGGCGGGATTCTCTTCAATTATGTTTGATGGATCTCATTACCCAATCGACGAAAATGTTGCAAAAACTACAGAGCTGGTTAAAATCGCACATGACAAAGGAATGTCTATTGAAGCAGAAGTAGGTTCCATTGGCGGAGAAGAAGACGGTGTTGTAGGTACAGGAGAATGTGCAGATGCAGATGAATGTAAGGCAATTGCTGACCTTGGTGTAGACATGCTGGCAGCAGGTATCGGTAACATTCATGGAAAATATCCAGAAAACTGGGCAGGATTAAGCTTTGAGACTTTAGATGCAGTTCAGCAGAAAACAGGAGATATGCCATTAGTTCTTCATGGTGGTACAGGTATCTCAGAAGATATGATTAAAAAAGCAATCTCTTTAGGAGTTGCAAAAATCAATGTTAATACTGAGTGCCAGTTAACTTTTGCAGAAGCTACCAGAAAATATATTGAAGCTGGTAAAGATATCGAGGGTAAAGGATTTGACCCAAGAAAATTATTAGCTCCAGGTGCAGCGGCAATTAGTGCAACTGTAAAAGAAAAAATGGAATTGTTTGGTTCTGTAGGAAAAGCTGAGTAAAAAGTAGTCAAGTAGAAGTAGAGTTACTACCTTTTAGGCAGCGAATACTACACTTTGGTACTTTTGACGAAAAAAGAAGACGGATTTCAGAAAAAATATTTGAAAATATAAAAAATAATTTTTTTATTGAAATTCTATTGATTTTTTTCAAAAAGTAGAGTATCTTAATATCAGACATGAAACAAAAGTGTAGAACAAGGGTGTTCCAAGAGGATTGGAATGCCCTTTTTTAGTAAGTTTACACAACGTGAAAGAATATGGCGTTTGTATGTTAAAGCATGAGAATGAGAAAGGATGTAGAGAGAGTGAGTGAATTTTTGAACGTAACAGAAATTTTTGGCGAAAATGTATTTAACGATACTGTTATGCAGGAACGTTTACCAAAGAAAGTCTACAAAAAATTAAAAGAGGTTGTAGAAGATGGAAAGGAATTCGATCTTGAAACAGCAGATGTAGTTGCACATGAGATGAAGGAATGGGCAATTGAAAAGGGCGCTACTCATTATACTCACTGGTTTCAGCCATTAACCGGTGTGACGGCTGAAAAGCATGATTCTTTTATTACAGCTCCAATGAAAAGTGGAAAAGTACTGATGAGTTTTTCAGGAAAAGAGTTAGTCAAAGGAGAGCCGGATGCATCTTCATTCCCATCCGGAGGATTAAGAGCAACATTTGAAGCGAGAGGATATACTGCATGGGACTGCACTTCACCTGCATTTGTAAGACAGGATGCAGCAGGTGCAACACTCTGTATTCCAACGGCATTCTGTTCTTATACGGGAGAAGCTCTTGACCAGAAGACGCCGCTTCTTCGTTCTATGGAAGCAATTAACGACCAGTCCCTTCGTCTTTTAAAGCTGTTTGGGAATATTACATCCAAGAAAGTTACACCATCCGTTGGACCGGAACAGGAATATTTTCTGGTAGACAGAGAAAAATATTTAAAAAGAAAAGACCTGATTTTCACCGGACGTACTCTATTTGGCGCAATGCCTCCCAAGGGCCAGGAAATGGATGACCATTACTTTGGCGTAATTCGTGAACGTATTGCAGCATATATGAAAGACGTAAACAAAGAATTATGGAAACTGGGTGTAAGTGCCAAGACACAGCATAATGAAGTGGCTCCGGCACAGCATGAACTGGCTCCTATCTATGCAGAAGCCAATATAGCAGTAGACCATAATCAGCTGGCAATGGAAACATTAAAGAAAGTGGCAGAACGTCATGGTTTATATTGCCTGCTTCATGAAAAACCATTTGCAGGTGTGAACGGATCCGGTAAACATAATAACTGGTCCATTACAACAGATGATGGAATTAATATGTTAGAACCAGGTAAAACACCTCATGAAAATATTCAGTTCTTATTGGTACTGACCTGTATCTTAAAAGCAGTTGACATACATGCCGACTTACTTCGTGAGTCGGCAGCAGATGCAGGAAATGACCACAGATTAGGGGCAAATGAAGCACCGCCAGCAATTATTTCTGTATTTTTAGGAGAGCAGCTGCAGGACGTATTATCACAGTTGATCAGCACTGGAGAAGCAACCAGAAGTTTAAAGGGTGAAGTTCTTCAGACTGGAGTTAAGACACTTCCGGACTTTATGAAAGATGCAACAGACCGTAACCGTACGTCACCATTTGCATTTACCGGAAATAAATTTGAATTCCGTATGGTTGGTGCTAATGACTCCGTAGCAGCACCTAATGTTGTATTAAATACCATCGTAGCAGAAGCATTTTGTGATGCATGTAATATTCTGGAAAAAGCAGAAGACTTTGATATGGCAGTGCATGATTTGATTAAAGAGCAGGCTACCGAACATCAGAGGATTGTATTTAATGGAAACGGATATTCTGATGAGTGGGTTGCAGAGGCAGAAAGACGTGGACTTCCAAATATCAATTCCATGGTAGATGCAATTCCGGCTTTGGCTACTGATAAAGTGGTTGCATTATTTGAGAAATTCAATGTATTTACAAGAGCAGAATTGGAATCAAGAGTGGAGATTCTTTATGAAAATTACGCAAAAGCAATTAACATAGAGGCACGCACTATGATTGATATGTCAGGAAAGCAGATTATCCCGTCTGTTATCAAATATATTACTAACCTTGCTAATTCTATCAATGCAGTAAAAACAGCATGTGATGCCGATGTAAGCGTTCAGACAGAGTTGTTGACAGAGACTTCTGATTTGTTATCAGAAGCAAAGGTTGCCCTTGCAAAATTAGTAGAAGTTACGAATAAGGCAGCAGCTATGGGAGAGGGGCGGCAACAGGCAGCATACTGCAGAGATGAAGTTAAAACTGCAATGGATGCATTAAGAATACCAGTGGATAAGCTGGAAATGATAGTAGATAAAGAAATATGGCCAATGC
>CAZUKR010000150.1:0-5030 GCA_964620885.1 uncultured Eubacterium sp. | reverse complement strand
AGTCTATATATGAGAACGGTAAGCGTTCTTCAAAAGTTGTAGAAAAACTTGGTACGTATGAGGAACTGTCTAAAATACATCAAGATCCCATTGCTTGGGGCAAGGACTATGCCAAAAAGCTTACAGAAGCTGAAAAAGAATCATTTCGAAAAGTAGTAATTAAACGTACTCAATCAAAGCTGATTGAAAAAAACGCTCAAACATCCTTTAATGGAGGCTATCTATTCCTACAGCATCTCTATCATCAATTAGGATTACATAAGATATGCAAAGAAATCTCTAACAACTATAAGTTTACATTTGACCTTGATTCTATTCTTTCAAGATTAATTTATGGAAGAATTCTATTTCCCTCATCAAAACTAAACACTTACCAGGAATCAAAGAAGTTGCTAGAACAGCCTAACTTTGAAATACACCAAGTATACAGAGCTTTAGAAGTGATTGCTAAAGAAACGGATTTTATTCAGTCAGAGCTTTATAAAAACAGCCTATCTGTCGCAAAAAGAAATGATCGCATCCTTTACTATGATTGCACGAACTACTTCTTTGAAATAGAACAGGAAGAAGGCCTCAAACAATACGGGGTCGGCAAAGATCATAAGCCTAATCCTATTGTTGAGATGGGCTTATTCATGGATGGAGATGGTATTCCTCTTGCATTCAGTATCCATAGTGGTAATACTAATGAACAGACAACACTAAAACCATTAGAAGAAAAGATTTTAAAAGACTTTGAGCTATCAAAGTTCATTGTATGTACAGATGCAGGATTATCTTCTACGGATAACCGTAAATTTAACGACAAACAGGACAGGGCTTTCATAACAACCCAATCTGTAAAGAAGCTAAAAAAGCACTTAAAAGAATGGGCTCTTGATCCTACGGGATGGCTTCTTTTTGGAAGTAACAAAACATATGATATCAGCATAATCGATTGTGATGAGAAGACATATGAAAAATATAAGTCTGAGACCTTTTTCAAAGAACGATGGATAAAGGAGGACGGTTTAGAACAGAAGCTTATAATCACATACTCCCTAAAATACAGAGATTATCAAAGACAAATCAGAAACAGACAATTAGAACGTGCAGCTACGCTGATTGAAACTCGACCATCTAGTATAAAAAAGAAAAATCAAAATGATTATAAAAGATTCATATCATCAGCAAATGTAACTAAAGATGGCGAAGTAGCCGATAAAACCTTATATAGTATAAATGAACAGGCAGTTTCAGAGGAAAAAATGTATGATGGTTTCTATGCAGTATGTACTAATCTAGAGGATGAAGCCACTGCTATTATTAAGATAAATCATAGACGCTGGGAAATCGAAGAATGCTTTCGAATTATGAAGAGTGAATTTAAGGCTAGACCTGTTTACCTAAGCCGTGACGATAGAATAGAAGCCCATTTTACTACATGTTTTCTTGCCCTGGTCCTATATAGATACTTAGAAAAGAGATTAAACGACAAGTTTACAAGTCATGAAATAGTTACTGGCCTAAGAGAAATGAACTTTTATAATGTTCCTATCGAAGGGTATATCCCAACTTATACAAGAACCAATTTTACAGATGCTTTGCACGAATCCTTTGGTTTCAGAACGGATTATGAGATTATAAGTACAAAACAAATGAAAAATATTTTTAAAGATACAAAAAAATAAAAACATTACTCACTTTTTATAAAACAATAAAACTCTGGATTCCCCCATTTAACAAGGGGTTCCAGAGTTTTCATCTCTTACAACTGTCAAAGACAGGTTATTAACGCAAAATTTATTATATAATAGTCTAATAAATAATGCAAGAACTTTTTTATAAAAACTTAAGAATTTTTATGTTCTTGACAGCATATAGAGAAGAGGGTAAAATTGTACTATCTGAATAATACAAGAGGAGGAACTATATGAAAAAGGCAATAAGAAATATTATTATAGCATTTTTAGTTGTACTGGCGTTATTTATTTACTATTATATTACGCTTCCGGCTATTAATGTGCATTCCGTTGGAACCTGGTGGTTTGTAATTGGAGGAATTGCATTATTGAGCATTTTTATGTCAATTCGTAAGACCATCAAGGAGCAAAAGAAGATAGAATGGAAAAAAGGAAAGGCCAGCATCGATATAAAGGGGAATAAAATTGCAAAACTGGGAATTGGAATTTCAGGCGGTTTGCTTATTATTCTTGTTATTGGAACATTGTTATCCTCTCCTATTATAAATGCAAAAAAATATCAGAAATTAATGGATGTGCAGGAAAGAGATTTTTCAGAAGATATATCACAGGTAGATTTTAATACGATTCCAATCCTGGACAAGGATTCCGCAGCTCTTTTAGGAAATCGAAAAATGGGAAGTATGGTAGATATGGTATCCCAGTTTGAAGTATCTGATGATTATACACAGATAAACGTAAATAACAGACCAGTAAGGGTGACACCTCTGGCGTATGCAAGTCCAATTAAATGGCTTACCAATCAAAGGGATGGAATTCCTGCCTACATGAAGATTGATATGGCGACGCAGGATACAGAATGTGTAAAATTAGATAAACCAATCAAATATTCCAAAGCAGAGTATCTCAATAGAAATCTTTACCGTCATTTGAGATTTCAATATCCAACCTATATTTTCAGCGATCAAATGTTCTTTGAAATTGATGAAGAGGGAACCCCATATTGGATTTGTCCTGTTAAAAAATTCAACATAGGATTATTTGGCGGAGAAACCATAGGAAAAGTAGTAATCTGCAATGCTCAAACCGGAAAATGTACAAGCTATGATATGGGAAATGTACCTCAATGGATTGATAAGGTATATCAGGCAGAATTACTGATGGATCTTTACGATTACAATGGAACATTGAAACATGGGTATTTTAACAGTATTTTAGGCCAGAAGGATTGTCTTCAGACCACAGATGGTTACAATTATATTGCATTAGAAGATGATGTATGGGTATATTCCGGTGTAACCAGTGTCAGTGGAGATCAGTCCAATGTGGGATTTGTTTTGATAAATCAGCGAACGATGGAAACACGTTTCTATACGGTAGAGGGAGCAACTGAGAGTTCAGCAATGTCTTCGGCAGAAGGACAGGTACAGCATCTCGGATATGCCGCAACATTTCCGCTTCTTCTAAATATATCAGGAGAACCCACCTATTTTATGGCATTAAAGGATGACGCAGGTCTGGTAAAAATGTATGCTATGGTAAATATTCAAAAATATCAGTGGGTAGCTACAGGAGATTCTATCAAAGAATGTGAAAAATCCTATAAAGAGCTGTTAAAAAACAATGGAATATCCACAGCCATAAGTGAAGACAGCAAAGAGACATCTGGTATTATAAAGAACCTGATGCCGGTAATATTGGAAGGAAATTCCCATATTTATCTGTCCCTGGAGGGAAAAGAAGAGGTATTTGACATAGATCTTACCAACTCAGACTTACTTGATATCATAAAATATAATATTGGGGATAAAATAAAGATATCCTATATGGAGGGAGATATTCCGGTAAAGGTAACAGAAATAAAATAATGGAGATGCAATATGAAGGTAGAAGAAAGACTGTTGAAATATGTGTCTTACTGGACCACATCAGAAGAGAATAAAGAGATAATTCCAAGTACTGACCGCCAGTTTGAACTGGCAGATGTACTGGAAAAAGAATTAAAAAAAATGGGACTGGAAAGGGTAAAGAGAGATGAGCATTGTTATGTCTATGGCCTGCTTCCTGCAACACAGGGATATGAAAATAAAAAATCCATGGGATTTATTGCTCATATCGATACAGCACCTTCCTTTTCCGGAAAAGATGTAAAGCCCCAGATTATTCCTGATTATGATGGAAAAGACATCACATTACCAGGGAATGGAGAACTGATAAAAGTATCAGAATTTCCGCATCTTGCATCCTTAAAAGGAAGAACAATAATTACAACAGACGGAACTACCTTGCTGGGTTCTGATGATAAATCTGGTATTGCAGAGATTCTGACTGCAGTAGAAGAAATTATAGAGGAAAAAATTCCTCATGGAGATATTTGGATTGGATTTACACCGGATGAAGAAGTTGGCGCCGGAAGTGATATGTTTGATTTGGATTACTTTAAGGCAGACTATGCTTATACGGTAGATGGAGATTACGAAGCTGAAATAGCCTATGAGAACTTTAATGGAGTTTCTGCCAGCTTTACAATTAAGGGAGTAGATGTACATCCCGGGTCTGCAAAGGGAGTTATGGTTAATGCAGCAGCAATCGCATGTGAGATTCAGGGAATGCTGCCGGAGCAGGAAACACCAGAGCATACGGAAGGAAGAGAAGGCTTCTATCATCTGGAAGAAATCACAGGAAATATCAATGAAGCACGTCTTGCTTATATTGTAAGGGACCATGACAGTGAGAAATTTAAACAGCGTCAGCAGGTACTTCGTGAAATAGAACAAAAGATAAATGAGAAATACCAAGCTGGAACTGTGGTTCTTAAGATTACAGAAGGTTATCGTAATATGCTGGAAGTAATAGAAGAAAATTTCTTTATAATAGAAAATGCAAGAAAAGCAATTAAAAAAATTGGGATAGAACCGGTATCTCTGCCGGTAAGAGGTGGAACGGATGGCGCCAGGTTAAGCTTTATGGGGCTGCCCTGTCCCAATCTTGGAACAGGTGGATACGCCTTTCACGGAGCAAAAGAGCATGTGACAGTAGAAGGTATGGAAACCGTTGTTAAGATTATCAAAGAAATCGTGAAAAATCCTGTGGAAAAGTAGTTCGGATTTGAAGAATAAGTTGATACAGGGGTTGTTGGGAAATTCAATTTTTTTCCCAACAACCCCTGTATTTGTATAAAAGTGTATGATTAACGTGATGCAATTAATTTATAGATGGGATTTCCCATGGAAGAAAACCGCTCTTCGTATTCTGTCATAATATTGCCTTCGTTCATAGAAGAATCCTGATGAAGGTTCCGGGTGAAGGCATCCAGCTTCCAGTTGGCTTCCTTTACCTCTTCCAGAG
>CAZUKR010000149.1:0-5050 GCA_964620885.1 uncultured Eubacterium sp. | reverse complement strand
TATATTACAAGTTATATTATCATTCTTTTATTTGGGATGGTAATCGGGAGTTTTCTGAATGTATGCATATACCGCATACCGAAACATGAAACAGTTGTAACAGAACCCTCACATTGTATGAAATGTGGGTATCAGTTGCAATGGTACGATTTGATACCGGTAGCCAGCTGGCTGGCACTCAGAGGAAAATGTCGAAAATGTAAAACGGCGGTTTCTGTGCAGTACCCCATTATTGAGGCTGTGAATGGAATCGCATATGTAATCATTTTTTTTATAAATGGTTTAAACATACAAAGTGGAGTATATTGCTTATTAGCATCTGCACTTTTGGTTCTTAGCGTTATAGATGCCAGAACCTATGAAATTCCGTTTGGAATCAATATATTTATACTGGTGCTGGGAATCATTCAGGTAGTAATGGACCGGGATAACTGGGCAAATTACGGAATTGGCTTCCTGGCAGTCAGTGTATTTTTAGAAGTTATTTTTCTGATAAGTAAAGGAAATGCCATAGGCGGTGGTGATGTAAAGCTCATGGCAGTAGCAGGGCTGCTGCTGGGATGGCAGAAAATACTGCTGGCGTTCTTTTTTGGATGTATTTTAGGATCTGTTATACATATAGTCAGAATGAAGGTAACAGGAGCAGAGCGTGTACTGGCAATGGGACCTTATCTATCGGCAGGAATATTGATTTCTGCCCTATGGGGAGAGAAAATGATACAGGCATATATGGACCTGTTGGGGTAACTTAGAGAGAGGATTGGGAAAATACATGGCAGCAAGGGTATTAAGTATTGAAATTGGAAGCAGTTGTACAAGGGTTGTGGAAATGGACTTTAAAGCGCGTGCAGCAAAAGTTTATCAGCATTTCAGTTTTGAAACCCCCTCGGGAATCGTAAACGATGGAGTAATAAAAGCAGATGAGAGCTTTCGTAAAATTTTAAAAGAAAAGCTCAATGAAAGAAAGATTCGTACCACAAAGGTTGTTTTTTCTATTAATTCAGGAAGAATCGCCAATCGTGAAGTAACCATTCCGATGGTAAAGGAAAATAAGATACAAGCACTTTTAATGGTAAATTCATCCGAGTATTTTCCCGTTGATTTAACAGAATATCAGCTGGTTTACCGGATTTTGGATAGAATAGAAGTACAGGAAAATAAGAAGTTTAAGTTATTAGTATTTGCAGTACCAATTGAAATTATAGCTTCCTACCAGGAATTAGCAGACTTCTGCGGGTTGTCAATTCGTGCAATTGATTATGTAGGAAACAGTATTTATCAGGAAATGAAGCAGATGTCTGATCGGGAACAATCAGTCATCCTTAAAGTAGATGAAAATAGCTCTATGATAACCATGGTGCAGGATGGAAGGGTAAAGTTACAAAGAAGTATGCCCTATGGAATCGGCAGTGGAATATATGGAGATGTGGAAGCATTTTCCGAAGAAGCAGCAGACGATCTGCGCTATTTAATTGGAAATGTATCCAGAGTAATAGATTATTATGCTTCCCAGAATAAGGAAGAGCCCATTACGAAAGTATGGCTTGCCGGTGTGGGGGCAGAATGCAAAGGGTTAGCGGAAGTGCTCAGCAATGAGTGGAATATGAAAGTGGAGGTGCTGCAGCAACTCCCCTGTATCAGTGTTGGGAAAGAAACGGAAAGAGAGTTTCAGGCAGCCGGGTACATTGCCTGTACAGGTGCTGTATTAAATCCTCTGCCTTTTCAGCTTTTAGAAAGGGGAGAAGGAAAGAAGGGGGCCGCTTCAGGAAATCCCCTGAAGATTCCGCTGATTGTGGCAGGAAGCTGCGTGGCACTTTCACTGGTGCTTGTACTTGTAGGAAGCATTCATTATTTGAGTCTGGCAGCAAAGGGCAGAAGGCTGGAAGAAAGGATTGCAGAACTTCAGCCGGCAAAGAAGGTATATGATACATATAGTCAGGTGAAACAGCAGTACAAAGAAATACAGACCATGCAGGAAATGACGGAGACACCAAATGATGCGCTTTTGACATTTCTTGGAGAAATGGAAGTAAATATGCCCTCCGATATAAGGGTAACTGGTTTGTCTGCAAATACCCAGGGAATTTCCATGAGTATTACAACGGCGGATAAGGAATCTGCGGCAAAGGTAATTATGGAGCTTCGCAGCTTCACAACATTGGACAATATATCCACCTCAGCAGTTACAGAGGAAAAGGATGAAGCAGGCGCTGTAAAAGTTTCCCTTACCGTCAACTGTACTTATAGCAAAACAGCAGGCGCTGGTGCAGATGACAGTAATTCAGAAGAATAGGAAGGCGGTATTATAGATATGAAAATCAGCAGGAAGGATATAAAGCTTCTCCTATATGCTGGCGGAATCCTGTTTCTGTTAGCAGTATATCTTGTTTTTTACCGAAACATTGATCAAAAAAGCAATGAGCTGGAGGGTAAGATAAGAAAACTGGAACAGGAGAAAAATCAGCTGGAAGCGTTGAATGATAAGAAAGCAGAATATAAAGAAGAGACAGAGAACATGCAGCGTGAGATAGACGTTATACTTGCAGGATTTCCACCAGATGTTAAAGAAGAAAACGCCATCGTATATGCAAACCAGCTTGAAAATTTAAGTGGAATGGAGATTTCCGGTATCAACATCGGAAGTAAAAATTTGCTGCATTCTACAGGCGAGAATACAGAGAACCCAGAGGAGGAGGCTGCTACAACAGCAGAACAGTTACCATCCCTATATCTGTATGGAATGCCTGTCAATTACAGCTTTACCGTAGAGTATTCCTCTTTTAAAAAAGCGGCGGCTCTGATTGCAGAAAACGAGGAAAAACGAAACATGGAAACCATCACGTTGTCTTTCGATGAAGAGTCAGGAAAGATTGTTGGAACTGCTGCGGTTAACATGTATTTTATATTGGGTAGCAACAGTGTATACCAGGAACCGGAGATACCGCCGATACCCCAGGGAATAGATGACATATTTGGAACGGTGGGAGATGCAGACCAGGAGGATACAGAGTAGGAAGTAAAGGGGGGCTGTAAAATGAAAGCAAAGAAAAACGGCGGCTACAGTCTGCTTGAATTGCTGGTGGCAGTGGTAATTCTTGCAATTATTGCAGCACCATTTTTACAGAGTTTTATAATGTCGGTAAAAACCAACGAAAAGGCAAAGAAAACAGAGCAGGCAACCATTGCAGGACAGAATATAATGGAACAGCTAAAGGCCGCAGATATAGAAGATATAAAGATGAGTCCGGATGTAGAAATTAAGGAAAATCCGGAAAACGGAGGAAAGGTTATTACATTTATCTCAGAAGATATTAATGTGGATAACCGTGTATTTCAGGCAAGAGTGACTTTAGATGCAGGTGCAGATTCTGAGGCAGATAATGAAATAACCGATTATAACAGGGAGTCCCTGGCACAGCTTTACAGCATGGACAGCCAGCAGGACGGATTTTATGTGCAGCCGGCTGACCTGGATATACAGATGGCAGGCAGATTTGGTGTGTCTGCAGATACCCTGACAGATATAAACCGGGAGATTACACTGGATATTAACAAGACAGAAGATAGTACCACAGCAGAGGTTGGAATCACATATACCTGTAATGGCATGGAGCAATATACCTCTCCCCGGAAGCAGTGTATCTATACCAGTAGGGATGATGCCCTTAACCTGCGTAATATCTATATTTTCTTTTATCCCATGTACAACTCCAACGGAGGAATGCCAAGGGAAACCATTACCATCCATAATAATGATTGTGTTCCGGTCAACATATATTTAATTAAGCAGACAGCAGGCCTTAGCGGAAATGAAGCCCTCTATCAGATAAATCTTCAGGTGATAGAAAAAAACAGGACAGAATATATAAAAGACGACATATTACTGCCTCTTACGTCCATTCGCACCAACTTGTCAGCCCAAGAAGATTTGTCAGCAATTCCTGTGATATATAAACAGCTTGCACAGCTTACCTACAGCAGGGATGGAATCAGTTACCAGTCTCAGGAGACAATAGAGGGCAGTGTTTATTCAACAGAACAGCTGTTGGATTTAAAGGGGCTGACAGCAGAAGCAGCAGATGACAGAGTATATCGGGCAACCGTAGAGGTTTATGAAAAGGATGATGCAGAACATGAAATTTTGGTCTCACTTACAGGAACGAAGGAAAAATAACAGAGGCTCTTCGCTGGTTACCGTATTGGGAGTTATGGCACTGGTCATGATACTTGTTACGATTATTATGACGATTTCGGCCATGAATTTTCGAATGAAGTATACCAATATGAACTCCAAGAAAAATTTTTATACGGCAGAAACTGCTTTGGAGGAAATCCGGTCAGCTTTGGTACAGCAGGTATCAGAAGCTTCTTCCGTTGCCTATATTGCTGCAATGGAGGAGTACGGCAGTCTTGATGCAGAGATTAGAATAGATTATTTTGAGCAGAAATTTGCAGAGTATTTTAAGGGGACAGAATGGTATGATAACAGCAATCCTTCTGCTCCTGTTTATGATGCAGGAAAACTGGAAGGATTTTTACGGGAGACAAAAGACAATACCACCGTGTCAGCTCCCACAGGACAGAATGCTATAAATTTGGACGATGCAGGAATAATTCTGAAAAATGTAACAGTTACTTATAAAGATAACAAAGACTACATAACCCAGATACAGACAGATATTGTCCTGAAATATCCGGAAGTTGATTTTGCAAAAATTTCCAATATGCCGAATCTTTTAAGCTTTGCCCTGGTTGCCAATGACAGCTTTTCTATGTCCAATATTATTGGTCAGAGCTGTATCACAGGAAATGCTTATCTTGGAAAGAATGGCGCAGATATAAAAAATGCAGAACTAGAATTCAGAAATCCACAGGAGGGTGAAAACAGTCTGGTAGTCACCAATGGTGTGATGAAGGTGCAGGAAAATGGAACCCTTAGCTGTGACGGAGTGGAGCTGTGGGCAAGAGATTTGTCCGTTGACAGCAGTACGGCAGAGATGGGTAAGGAGTCAAATGCAGTATATCTAAAGGATGACTTAATCATCAGCAA
>CAZUKR010000148.1:0-5094 GCA_964620885.1 uncultured Eubacterium sp. | reverse complement strand
GCAGTTTGTACCTATACCGATGATTTATACCAAATAGTAGAAATGCTGTATAATCAGAAGGATGTAAATGTAATTAAGGAAAAAGACTATATTAAAAATCCCAAAGAATCAGGATACCGCAGTCTTCATTTAATTATAGAAGTTCCTATCTGTTTTCAGGGAGGAACTCAGTGGACAAAAATTGAAGTTCAGCTGCGAACGGCAGCTATGGATTACTGGGCTGGTCTTGACTACCAGCTCCAGTATAAAAAAGAACAAAGAGAGGCACAGCGTATCGGTGAAGAGTTGAAGGAATACGCTAACGCAATTGAAGAAATTGACCGTAAAGTACTGGAACTTAGAAAAAGGATAGAAGCAATTTAGGTTAATCCGAAAGTAATGCGGCATATACTTCACGTTTGGAAATGCCTCGATCCTTTGCCACCAGTTTCATGGCATCTTTTCTGGAAATGCCTTGTTTCTCATAATGGCTCATATGGTCATCTAAAGAAAGGCTTTCCCAGGCAGCCTGCTTTTCCCGTATTAAATCTTCTTGATTTTTCCCCTCTATCACTAAAACAAATTCACCTTTTGGATTATTTTCTTCATAATAGGAAACTGCATTGGAAAGGCTGGTCTGAAAGACTGTTTCATAGCGTTTTGTCAATTCACGGCAAAGGGTAATGGAGCGGTCTCCCAATACAGAATAAAGCTCTTCCAGTGTTTTTTTAAGATGATGGGGAGCCTCATAAAGAATAATAGTGCGGGTTTCTTTTTCCAGAGAAGAGAGAATGGTCTGTCGCTCCTTCTTCTCTCTGGGTAAAAAGGCTTCAAAAGCAAAACGTCTGGTAGAAAGTCCGGATAGCGTTAATGCTGTAATACAGGCAGCAGCTCCCGGCAGGGATGTGACCTCAATGCCCGATTCATAACAGATACGGACTAAATCCTCACCGGGATCTGAAATACCGGGAGTTCCAGCATCTGTAATAAGAGCAATGTTCTGGCCGGACTTCATTTTTTCAACCAGCTGGTAAGCCTTATCTATTTTATTGTATTCATGATAACTGGTCATGGGTGTTTTAATTTCAAAATGATTTAACAGCTTAATAGAATTTCTGGTATCTTCTGCTGCAATTAAATCAACCTCTTCTAAAGTGCGTAACACCCTTAGGGTAATGTCTTCCAGATTTCCAATGGGGGTTGCACATAAAAATAATTTTCCCTGCATGATAATTCCTGCTTTCTTTAATATCCATAAATATCGTAAATTTCATCCGTATATATTCCCGGTTCTTTATATACAATTAAGGGTTTTTCCACAGTAATACGTGGTTTTCCACCCCGCAGTCCCTCAATAAGAACCATATTTGGCTCTTTATCCACAAAGGGGTAGACAAGCTGCATCCGTTTGGGTTCCAGACCGTACTGATGCATAAGGCACATAATTTCAGCCAGCCGGAAAGGCCGGTGCACCATATAGAAACGTCCCTGGGGTTTTAGAAGCTTAGCACTTTCCCGGATAACATCTTCCAGAGTACAAAGTATCTCATGGCGGGCAATCGCTTTGGCTTCATTGGGATTGGTAAGACCGTGCTGTCCTGTCATATAAGGAGGATTCGTAGTTACCACATGAAAAGAAGATGCTCCAAATTGTTCTGAAGCATCTCTAATGTTGCCGATTTCAATATTGATTTTATCTTCCAGATGGTTATATACCACACTGCGTCTTGCCATATCAGCACTTTCCGGTTGTATTTCCAAACCGGTAAAATGTTCTCCCTGAGTTTTGGCTTCTAATAAAATGGGGATAATGCCAGTTCCTGTTCCAAGATCAATGGCAGTTTCCCCAGGTTTTACATTAGCAAATCCAGAAAGAAGTACGGCATCCATGCCAAAACAGAACTTGGAGGGATTCTGAATAATGGAATAACCATTACGGTGAAGCTCATCCAGTCGTTCTTCCTTTAATAATGTTACGGACATGATAACTCCTTATTTTGTATCATCAATTTTGGAAGCAGTATGCTTGTCTTCCAAAGCAGACAGTTCTTTCAATTCTTCCGGAGACAGTTTAACGTTCTCCCGACGGCGTTTTGGTTTAAACCGAAGCTGGTCTACATGGTATTCCCGAATTTCTTTTTCATCCTCAATGCTTACAACAACCTTTACCATCTGACGCAGTACACTTACACTTTGCACTTCGCCCTTTAAACGGTCATCAGTGGTTACATAATCACCAACATTTGGCAGGCGGCCATTTAGATATTCGTAGGTTTCTTCTTCGTTCTTCAGACAGCACATCAATCTGCCGCAGACACCGGAAATTTTGGCAGGATTCAGAGAAAGGTTCTGCTCCTTTGCCATTTTAATAGATACCGGTGCAAATTCAGATAAAAAGGTATTACAGCAAAGAGGGCGTCCACAGATGCCGATGCCTCCTAAAATCTTGGTTTCATCTCTTACACCAATCTGCCGCAGTTCAATACGTGTACGGAATACAGCGGCCAGATCTTTTACCAGCTCACGGAAATCAATACGTCCGTCTGCAGTAAAATAAAATAAGAGTTTATTGTTGTCAAAAGTATATTCAGCATCTACCAGTTTCATTTCCAGTTTATGCTTTGAAATTTTTTCCAGGCAGATTTTAAAAGCTTCTTTTTCTTTTTCCCGGTTTTTTGCTTCCAGTTTTTCGTCATTTTGGGTGGCAATACGAATTACTGGCTTCAAAGGCTGGATAACATGTTCTTCCTCCATATCCCTTGGCGCAATAATGACGTTTCCGAATTCGACCCCTCGTGCAGTTTCTACAATAACATGGCTGCCAATGGTCAGGTTAAATTTTTGTGGGTCAAAATAATAGATTTTTCCTGCAGTACGGAATCTGACTCCAACTACTTTTATCATGTTTAATTCTCCTTTATAGTCAGCAGTAATAATTCCATTACCAGGTCAAAATTAACATTAGCATTCAGCCGGCGCTTTGCTTTATCCAGAGCTTTAATAATGGTCTCAATGCCCTGGTAGGAACTTTTACTTGCCTGAGTTTTTATGTCATATACCTCATCCTTAAAGATAAGGCTATTTGCATCCGAAGTTGCTTTATACAGCAGTACATCACGGAACCATATAATCATAATATCAAAGTAATCATTAATGGAAAGTTTGTACTGGCTGATATGTTTGATGGCTTCCATCATTTCATAAAGTTCAATATCCTTAACCCTCTTTAATAGCTGGATCGCGGAATCTTTTATTTCGTTAAAATCTTCAGAACTTGCAAGCTGAATGGCTTTTCCAATATTCCCCTGAGCGAAAGCAGTACAAATTTCAGCTTTGTAGTCCGGAATCTGGTATTCTTTCATTAAAAATTCCCGAATAGTTTCATCCGGAAGTACTTTTAAGTCCAATGTAATACATCTGGAAAGAATTGTTTGCAGAAAAGAGTCTGCATTGGTGGTAAGAAGCAGAATGACGGCATAGGAAGGAGGCTCTTCCAGAGTTTTTAAAAGAGCATTTTGAGCCTGCGGATTCATTTTCTCTGCTTCATTAATAATATAAATTTTATATGGAGAAGCATATGGCTTCACCATAATATTGTTGTTAATCTGTGTACGAATATCATCGACAGAAATCGTATTGGGTTTTTCATGCTGAAGATATATAATATCTGGCTGGTTGCCGGATAATACCTGTTTACAGGAATGGCATTCCATACAGCTATCAGTACCGTGCTGTTCACACTGCAACGCCATAGCGAAGGTTTTCGCCAGCGTCATTTTCCCTGATTTCTCCGGCCCGTTCAATATATAGGCGTGAGAAACTTTCTTCATGGAAATGGCGTTTTGTAAATGTTCTATTATCTGTTGGTGTCCAATAATGCTTGAAAATCCAGCCATAGTAATTCCTCGTTTCTAAGTGAGTTTAGGTGGAGACATCCAGAAGAAGTCCTCGTATTTCTCCAATTTTGCTTAAGATAGTAAGGTTGTCTTTCTCGTCCTTCACAAGTTCACTGGCCAAGTCATCCAGATTCTTGTCAACCAGCTTTACAATACCGTAGACACGGTGACGTCCACGACGGTCCAGAAAATTTTCACGGGAAAATTTATGTGAGCGGTTTACTACTTCATTTAAAAAATCCTTCACCAGTTCCCGGTATTTCTTCATATCGCGGATATCCATATGTTCCGCCAGTTTTTCTCCCTGTGTAGAGATATCTTCCATCATTCCACTGAGTTTTTCCTGTAAGTCAGCCTCTTCAATATGGCTTGCAAGCGTAAACTTAAAGGTACCGTCACTTTTATCAACGGAAGGAGAGGTCTCTACCTGGGAAGTGGCATTTACCTGATTTACTTTAATATCCATGGATTCACCCGCCTTTCTTATCTGTATTATCGGCTTCTTCTGACGAAAAACAAAGAAGGTTCCTAATATATGTGATTAATTTCTGTGCACAGTCATCCAGATTATCATTGTGGAAAATCTCTGTAATTCCTGCCTGTGCTAAATGTTCCCTGGAAAAATCTACCTCATCTGCCAGAAAGCGGCGGCATAGTTCTGCATATTTGGGTTCTTGTTGATTACGTTCCCTGTCCAGGGCACGTTGCAGCCGTTCTCCCGAATCTACTTCTATATAAAGAGGGATAAGTTTATCGTCACCAAAATAATCCTTAAGTTTTATATAGGATTCCAGTGTGCCAATTACAAGGTAATTGTATCTCTCCAGATTAATCTGATGATCGTTGACGGTAAAGTATTTCCAGATGCCATGTACGGTATCGTAGGCACGCAGTTCGATAATCTTTCCTTCCTGTTCCAAGACCTTTTGACGGTCATCGGTTAAGAAATAGTATTCTATTCCGTCTGTCTCACCATTCCGGATAGGACGGGTCGTATAGGATACCAGCGTTTTAAGAGGAAGATTTCCTTCTGCCAAAATCTGTTTATATATGGTATCTTTTCCGCAAGAGCTTTTTCCAATTAAACAAAATATTTTTCCCATAAATGTTTCCTGTAAATGTTATATTATGTGCAAATAGCAGAGAAAACAAAGGATTTAGAGACTCTGCCTGCATTTAATAGTATAATATAATAATTGCAATTTTACAATGATTATTC
>CAZUKR010000147.1:0-5101 GCA_964620885.1 uncultured Eubacterium sp. | reverse complement strand
TTAATTGACCGCTTACCGTAAGGTTCGTTGGCTTGTTGAAAAAGTCCTGACTAAAATCCACACTTCCGTCCTGATTTTTAGGAATGTCATTCAAATCAAGGGTGGTTACCTGGAACATTTCTCCTGCCCCTTCGCAGTCATTTCCTGTAATGATTGGTGTATGCACATATACAAAATCCCGCTCCTGGAAAAACTTATGAATTGCATATGCAACCAGGGAACGTACACGAAATACTGCTTCAAAGGTATTGGTACGTGGTCTTAAGTGTGAAATTGTTCTTAAATATTCAAAGCCGTGTCTCTTTTTCTGCAGCGGATAGTCCGATGTAGACTGCCCTTCGATTAATATTTCTTCTGCCTGAATTTCAAATGGCTGTTTTGCCTGAGGCGTTGGGACTAATTTTCCTTTTACAATAATAGCTGCCCCTACGTTTAATTTATCAACTTCTGCAAAATTTTCGATTCCATCATGGTATACTACCTGCAAAGGCTCAAAGAAAGTACCGTCATTTACCACGATAAATCCGAAGTTCTTGGAATTACGGACACTTCTGACCCACCCTCCAATTTCTACGGTTTTCTCCAGATAAGTTTCTTTGTTACGATATAAATCTTTGATATTAATCAGTTCCATCGCTCTTTCTCCTGTTCTATTTCCTATTCTGCTGCAGCTTCACCATAAGTAACTACTGCATTTTCTCTTACCAGTTTAATGGCTTTACTATTACGGTATAGGGTTTTCACATATTCTTCCCCATATTCTTCCATCAATGCATCTTCATTTTCAAATCCATTACTGCTTACTACGTTAGCTACATATTCTTTATAGCCTTTTTCATCTGCCTTTATCTTCTCTTTATCTGCAATGGCGGAGAGAATTACTTCCATTTCCAGATTCTGCTGAATATAATCTACTATTTCGGTATTAAAATCTTCCTCGGTTGTATTGATAGAGGTCAGATAGTCTTTCATCTCTATATTGTAGGTATCCTTCAGGCTGGCTTCCATCTGCTCCTTGTACTCTTTTACTCTCTCATCTACAACTCCCTCTGGAAGTTCGTCAACGGTACATGCTTTTTTTAATTTTTCCAGAACCGCATTCTGAGTATCTGTTTCTTTGGTCGACTCATTGTTCTGTGTAAGCTGATCCTTCACTCCATTTTTTAAATCTTCCACATTCTTATAGCCACGATTGCTGAAATTATCTACTACATATTCATCTGTTATAGTATCATATGTGGTTTCCTTTGGGGTTACAATCTTATTAATTGTTACATTAAATACAACTTCCTGTCCTGCCATCTCTGTATTCTGATAAGTTTCTGGAAATGTAAGATTTAGCGCAACTGTTTCTCCTACATTTGCTCCGATTAGTCCAGACTCAAATCCTTCGATAAAACTCTTTGAACCAATTTCAAGAACGGTTCCCTGAGCGCTTCCACCCTCAAAAGCTTCTCCATCTTTTAAGCCTTCAAAATCAATATTTGCAAAGTCACCATCTTCCACTGTTTCCTTATCTGTATCTTCATATGCCGGATAAGAAGCAAGCAGACTTTCCACATTCTGTTTTACATCCTCATCTGTTACTTCATAATTGGATTCCAGGTTTACTTTCATTCCCTTGTATTTTCCTAGTTTCACATGATCAGAAGCATCGTATTTGTCTGTTCCACACCCCCCCAGCATAGACACTGCACATGCCGCTGCCAGTAATATCACTAATCTTTTCTTCATCCTTATTTTTACCTTTCTTTTCGAATATGAGAACATAGAATTCCCACAATAATAAACAATATCATATTTCAGCAAGATTGAAAAGTGTTCTAAAATAGAATTCACAAATAAATCACATATAAGTTGTAAAAAATCGGCAAAATATGATATAATGCAGATTAATTATTTACGACAGAACACTTGCATTTACAAAGGTTTTGCCAAAAACATATCAATTTGCAAATGAAGGAGAGGAGCGATTCTGCCACCTCTATTTATGGCAGAACAACAGAATTTATGAGTACGTTAAATTTGACGTTATTGACAGACCTGTACGAATTGACAATGATGCAGGGTTATTTTAAAACGAACAATCGGGAAATCGTAGTATTTGATGCCTTTTACCGCAGTAATCCATCCGATGGGGGATTTGCTGTCTGCGCAGGTCTTGAACAGGTCATTGATTATGTTGAGAATCTTCATTTTGATAAAGAAGATATCGCATATTTAAAAAGCCTTGGTATCTTTGAAGACGATTTTCTGACATATTTAGCTACCTTTAAATTTTCCGGCGATATTTATGCAATTCCGGAAGGAACCATTATTTTCCCAAGAGAGCCTTTGATTAAAGTAGTTGCACCTATTATGGAAGCACAGTTGATAGAAACTGCTATTTTAAATATTTTGAATCATCAGAGCCTTATCGCAACTAAGGCTGCCCGTGTCTGTTATGCAGCTCAGGGAGACGGCGTTATGGAATTCGGCCTTCGCCGGGCCCAGGGACCTGACTCCGGAGTTTATGGTGCAAGAGCTGCTGTGATCGGTGGCTGCTGCGGAACTTCCAATGTACTCTGCGGACAGATGTTTGATGTGCCTGTAAAGGGTACCCACGCCCATAGCTGGATCATGAGTTTTTCCGATGAATATACGGCTTTTAAAACCTATGCAGAAATTTATCCCTCTGCCTGCCTGCTTTTGGTAGATACCTATGACACCTTAAAGTCCGGTGTTCCAAATGCAATCCGGGTGTTTAAGGAAATGCAGGAAGCCGGAATCCCTCTTACTTCCTATGGAATCCGGATGGACAGCGGAGACCTTGCATATCTCTCTAAAAAAGCCCGCCAGATGTTGAATAAGGCGGGATTCCCGGATGCAATTATTTCTGCTTCTAACGATTTAGACGAATATCTGATTGAAAACTTAAAGCTTCAGGGGGCTGCTATTACTTCCTGGGGCGTAGGAACCAGTCTGATTACCTCTAAGGACTGCCCCGCTTTCGGCGGTGTATACAAACTGGCGGCAATTCAGAATGAACAGGGTGAATTTATTCCTAAAATAAAGCTTTCTGAAAATTCAGAAAAAGTTACCAACCCCGGAAACAAGACTGTCTATCGTATTTACGAAGAGGACTCCCATAAGATAAAAGCCGATTTAATTTGTCTGGTAGGAGAAACCTTTGATACGGAAAAGGATTTGAAAATTTTTGATCCTATTGAGCCCTGGAAAAAAACCACCTTGAAAGCAGGCACGTATTCAATGCGTGAACTTCTGCTTAAGGTATTTGAAAACGGCTCCTGCATCTACCATTCTCCCAATGTTATGGAGATTCAGAAATACTGTACACAAGAAAAAGAAACTCTTTGGAATGAGACAAAACGTTTCGTAAATCCCCATAAGGTATATGTTGACTTGTCAGACAAACTATACAAAATGAAACAGCAGATTTTAAATGAAATGGGACAGGATAAATAATTCAACTTTATATTAGCACATTGTCTAATTCCTTAATCATCAACTCAGGTTGAAACAAGGAATTTTCACAATGTGCTTTTCCTTTAAAACATTTTATAACAGCATCAGAGTAATTCTTTAATATGTATTTCGCAGATTTTTTTGCAAGCATTTCGTTTGCGGCAGTTCCGTGGTAAAAATATACTTTGGTATTTTTTGTATCTATATTATCCTGTAACTTGAAATCAGCTATATTATTTATACAGTTTGTAATGGTAGTATCCGACATATTGTCAAGTACCTGCAAAAAATCATTAAGGTTTTCCTGGGTAATAATACTTTTAACCGCTTGTTCCAAAGTTTTCTTATCTCTTTGTTGCGATTTGTGAGTTATATTCAGATAAAAACTAAGCATCATCTTTTTTATAACACTGTTAATAGATACAAGAGGAGAGCCGTCAAAAATCACCTTGTCAATATTTAATCTCTTGTTCTGCCATAGTGTTGCTGCTAAAACACCGCCCATTGACATACCATAGACAGCGTACACATCTTTGCCATAGCATGAAATATAGTAGTCTTCAAACTCTTTGGCTGTTTTGGAAAATGAAATAAAATCTTCCTTTTTCTTTGGATTGTGACCGGGCATTATAGGAACAATGATATGAAAATCCTTTTTATAATGCTCAATATATGGATTCCACACTTGATAAGGGCTTTGAAATCCGTGTATAAAAATAATTTTTCTATTGCTTTTATCTCCAAATTCAAATATTTCCATGCATTAACACCTCCACAAATTTTGTTATAGTGTCTAAATATTACTCCAGATTAATGAAATTCCCGACAATATCAGCATCACTATCACCAGTTTTTTTACCGTTTTTTCATTTAGAATTTTTCCAAGTCCTATTCCGGCAAAAAGGCCTATGAGCATCACCGGCAGCAGACAAACACCATACTTTACGGTCTGCCATGTCAATATTCCCGTCACGGCATAAAGAATCAGCCGAAAGGTATTTTCAAAAATAAATATGACACATAAATTTCCTTTAAATTCAGACGTGTTTTCCGTTGTACGGTTTACATAAGCGGCCAATAATGCCCCCACTCCAAATAAACCACAAAGCACCCCCGATAAAACACCAATTATTACAAGTACCAGAGGAGAGATTTTCACTTTCTTTTTCTGCCTCTCCCGCAGGATTATTTCTATTCCAAGCAGAACCACCACTATTCCAAATATTATCTTAATGGTTCCTACATCTCCATTTTTCAAAAAAAGTGCTCCCGGTATACTTCCCGCAATTACCAAAAGCGTGAGGGGCACAACTATTCTCGCCGAAACTGATTTACGTTCCTTCCAGGCTATTACCATATTAGAAGGGTAACCTACCAGCAATTCCAATGGCGTAATACTGGCATTGCTGTTTTGAAAACTCAAAATGGTGTTGAACACCAGAGTATTGGCAAACCCACATAATCCTTTTATTAAAAATGCACATAATACTGCTAATATAAATACCCAGTCCATAACTTTCCTCCCCGTGCATTACTTTGTTTCTATTTTAGCATACCTGAAGGAAGAAAATCTATAAAAAATGAGTCTCCTTCTCTATTTATGTATGGACTGCTTTCCACATCGGACATGACACCA
>CAZUKR010000146.1:0-5220 GCA_964620885.1 uncultured Eubacterium sp. | reverse complement strand
GGGTCCCAAACTCATGCTTTTTCATGCAAGCATGAAAATCATGACCTTTTGCCCCCGGTATCATAATAGGGAAAAAAGGGATTGACAAATTGCGGTTCTAGTTATATTATTAATATACCCCAAGGGGGTATGAAGAAGGAAACATAATATTATATATATTATAGAAGAGATAGGAGGAGTTCATATGAAAAAAGATATTTCATTGGAAGTAAATGGAATGACCTGTGCAGCATGTTCATCCGCAGTAGAACGTGTGACCCGCAAGTTGGACGGGGTTGAAATCTGTGAGGTGAATCTCACTACAAGACGGGCACATATTGTCTATGACACGGATCAGGTAAAGCTTGCAGATATTAAAAATAAAATTACAAAAGCAGGATTTGAGCCCAAAGAGCTGGAAGAAGATCAAAAGGATATGTTTGGAAAGCAGGAATTACAGGAAGTTACAGAGAAACGGAACCGGCTTATTGTAGCGGCTATTATATCTGTCCCCCTGCTCTATATTTCTATGGGACATATGCTTCCAATTACGCTGCCCCTGCCGGATATTCTGGATATGATGAGCAATCCACTGAATTTTGCACTGGCACAGCTGATACTTACAGCAGCAGTTATGATATGTGGGTGGAAGTTCTATACGGTAGGATTTCATACCTTATTCCGTGGACATCCCAATATGGATTCCCTTGTAGCCATTGGAACAGGCAGTGCTTTTTTATATAGCCTGGTTATGACAATTCAGATTCCAAACAAACCGGAAGCAGTGCATCATCTTTATTATGAATCAGCGGCTATTGTAATAACCCTTATCATGCTTGGGAAATATATGGAAAGCAGAAGCAAGGGAAAGACCTCTGAAGCCATCCGTAAATTGATTGCATTAGCACCCGACACTTCTATTTTAATAAGGAACGGAAAAGAAGAAGAAGTTCCTACGGATGAAATTACAACAGGTGAAATATTGTTGATTAAACCGGGAAGTAAAGTACCGCTGGATGGAGAGGTGATTTCGGGAGAAAGTTCTGTGGATGAATCTATGCTGACCGGAGAGAGTATTCCGGTGGAAAAGCATCCGGGAGACGAGGTTATCGGAGGAAGCATGAATTATAACGGAACCATGCAGGTACGGGTAACGAAAACCGGAGCAGACACCATGCTGTCTAAGATTATTTTTATGATTGAAGAAGCACAAGGGAAAAAAGCACCCATTTCCAAACTGGCAGATACGGTAGCAGGGTATTTTGTACCAGTGGTTATGGTGATTGCAGTAGCAGCGGCACTCCTATGGTTTCTGGCGGGAAAAGATGCGGCCTTTGTATTGAATATTTTTGTATCTGTTTTAGTTATCGCGTGTCCCTGTGCTCTTGGACTGGCGACACCTACTGCCATTATGGTAGGAACAGGGCTGGGAGCGGGACATGGAATATTATTTCGAAGTGGTGAAGCATTGGAGATATTGCAGAATACAGATACCGTGGTGCTGGATAAGACAGGAACGATTACAGAGGGAAAACCAAGGGTAGTAGAAGTAATAAGGTCTCATAACAGCAAATATGCCAAGGAAGAATTTATTAAGATAGCTTCATCCTGTGAACGTTATTCGGAACATCCTCTGGCTCAGGCTATTGTAAACTATGGTATTGAAAAACAGCTTATATCAGAAGATATCACGGAGTCGGTAACTGGATTTGAAGCAGTAAGCGGAAGAGGAATCCAGGCCCTTTATGAAGGAATTCCTGTACTGATTGGTAACCGACGTTTTATGGAAGAAGCAGATCAGGATATTAGCAGCCTGGAAGAAGCAGCAGAGGAATGTGCTAAAAGGGGACAACCCCCTATGTTCACCATATTAGATGGAGAGCCGGTTGGAATTATTGTAGTAGCAGATACGGTGAAAAATACCAGTAAAAATGCCATCAGCAGTCTCCAAAAGGCAGGTATGGAGGTTATTATGCTTACTGGCGATAATCAGGCAGCAGCAGAATTTATCGGCAAGCAGGTAGGAGCAGACCGGGTAATTGCAGAAGTGCTTCCACAGGATAAGGCAAGGATTGTAGCAGAGCTTCAACAGCAGGGAAGAAAGGTTCTTATGGCAGGAGACGGCATTAATGATGCCCCTGCGCTGGTTCAGGCAGATGTAGGTGCTGCAATTGGAAATGGAAGTGATATTGCTTTGGAATCCAGTGATGTGGTATTGATGAAATCTGATTTACAGGATGTTTATAAAGCAGTAAAATTAAGCAGAGGGACTATTCGCAATATTAAAGAAAACCTATTCTGGGCATTTTTCTATAATACATTGGGGATACCGGTAGCAGCAGGTCTTTTGTATGTGTTTGGCGGTCCTCTGTTAAGCCCAATGTTTGCCGGACTTGCCATGTCCTTCAGCTCTGTATGTGTGGTAGGGAATGCACTGCGGCTGCGTCGGTTAAAACTGGATAGATAAGGGAGAAGAAGTATGGAAAATAAAGAAGTAATAGAATGTACAAAAGAGTGCAGCGACTGTGAAAAGAAAAAAGAGCGCGGCACAGATGAAATTAAAAAAATGGTCAATCGGTTAAACAGGATTGAGGGACAGGTAAGAGGCGTAAAGGCAATGGTGGAAGAAGACCGCTACTGTGTAGATATTCTCACACAGGTATCAGCAGTACAGTCTGCCCTCAACAGTTTTTCCAGATGCCTGCTTTCAGAGCATATAAAATCCTGTGTGGTAGAGAATATCAAGTCTGGAAATGAAGAAGTAGTAGATGAACTTTGCAGCACCATTCAAAAGCTGATGAAGTAGAGAAAGGAGGAACTATAATGACAGTATTAAAAGCAGAGGATATGCATTGTGGAAAATGTGTAGAAAGAATCAACAAGGCACTGACGGAGGCGGATATTACCCATCAGGTAAATCTGACCGATAAGACAGTAACCATTGACGGCTGTGAACATTGTGTAAAGACAGCCATAGAGGTACTGGATGATTTGGGATTTGAAGCAGTAGCAGTGGAATAAGGGAAGAGCTGTTTTAGCTGATAATAAAATGCAGGGGCAATGAAAAATCTTTATAACAGCCCTTGCATTTTTAATAAAAACCATTTATAATAATCGAGGATTTAATTTTATTTATGCCAAAGTGGCGCAGCTGGTAGCGCGTCGCATTCGTAATGCGTAGGTCGAGGGTTCGAGTCCCTTCTTTGGCTGAAAAGGACATTTACTATCAGAGACGGTAAATGTCTTTTTATTTTACCGTTAAAGTTCCATATTATTTGAATTACTTTTTTGTTTTTAAATATTCTATCATTACACTGACTTTAAATAATTCCATAATGCAACTATGTATAAAAACGTATGTTTTGATAGAAATATGGAATATATTGGTATATAATAATACTATCTAATGGGAGAGGATGGTGTTATTTTTATGAAACTAAAGAAAACGCTGGCAATATTAATCTTATTTTTATCATTTTGTGTAATTCCGATAGGTACAACTCCTATTGACGTACAAGCACATTCAGGACGCACAGATTCATCTGGTGGTCACCGTGACAATAAAAACAAAAGCGGATTAGGCAGTTATCATTATCATTGTGGTGGTCATCCGCCACATTTGCACTCTGGCGGGGTATGCCCATATGCACCCAAAGATACAATAAGTATAGGCGATTATCAGTCTGAAATGCATATAGGAGATAATCAATTAATAGAATACTCTGTATCATCGAATAATAGCTCTCATTGTTCAATGTCATCTAGCGATGAAGAAGTAGTCAGCATTATTGGTAATGAGCTACATGCCTTGAAGCAAGGAACAGTTACGATAACCTTGTCATCTTATAATGGTTCAAAACAATTTACTCTTACAGTGAAACCAATAGAAGTTACGGATATTGAACTAAGTGAAACGACTGTGCAGATACAAGTTGGAAATGAAACAGAAATCAAATCTACGATAGTACCTGAAAATGCTACAAATAAGGATATCGCGTGGATATCAAATGACGATAGCATTGCAACTGTAGATGATAAAGGGGTTATAACAGCCATAAATGTTGGGACAACTGAAATAGTAGCATCTACTGAAAACGGAACTACTAAAACAGTGGAAGTAGAGACATTTGTAGTTGAACCAGAATCAATAAATTCTTCAGACGACATTGATATCGAAATTACTGATAATGAATCTATCGATATAGAAATACTACCCGAAAATTCAAACAATAAAGATTATTCAGTATCTGTTAAAAATACCGATATAATAAAAATCTAAGAAGAACAAAATGTAATTAAAATCTCACCTCAAGATATCGGGGAGACTGAAATCATAATTAAAACATGGAACGGAATTGAAAAAAGTATCCAAGTAAAGGTTTTTTATAGACCAATAGAAAATATTACTATAAAGAATTCAGATATTCCATATTTAGCTGGAAATTTTATAGACATCCTTAGTACAAAAAAATTCAGTATAGATTGTACGATAGAGCCTAAAAGCAGTACATATAAAGAATTAAAATGGTCTACATCAGATGACAGCATAATTAAAGTATCAGGTGATTCTTTTGATGTTGTTGGAACAGGAAAAGTAACACTTACCTGTAACTCTGTAAAGGATCCAAGTGTTATTAGTAGTATAGATATTGTTGTAATGAGTTCATTGAGTATTTTTATAGTATTTATTTTTATAGTATTACTTTTTATAATAGTAGCTATCATTGTTCTGGTATATTTAATTAAGCGTAGAAAAAGATGATGTATGATATAGCGATGTAACATACACTACAAATTGTATCATCACTAAGAATCATAAAAAATACCATTATACTTGTTCAATAAAACGGACTTCTATAATGGTATTTTTATATTTGTATAATTTCTTTCCCTTACAAGAGAGGTGTTCTACCAATTGAACTATATCAGCACGATATGTTATAATACTAAAATTACTAATGAAACGGGGAGAATCATTAAATGCAGAATAAGGTGATAAGTGTAGTATCAATAATATCAGGGGTTATAGCAGCACTATCGTTAATTTACAATACTTTTTTAAAAGGAACCTACAATAGAAAACGAAAATATTACAATGGTATATTAAAGCCTTTTATAGAGAAGTATAAAGCTAACCGAAACATCAATTCTATAAAATTTATTAAAAAAATCTCAAATTGTACAGATGATGAAATTCCTAAATATATATTTTATTTAATTCAAAATGGAGAAGAAGAAATA
>CAZUKR010000145.1:3720-5229 GCA_964620885.1 uncultured Eubacterium sp. | reverse complement strand
ACGGTAGGCACTAATCATGGTATTGACATACAGTCTCATTTCATCCGGCGTCAGTTTATTAGAACTTGTTTTTCTGGTATGTCCCATACCGGTATATGTAATATTTCCTACACTATAAATATAGAAACCATTTCGCACATCATTCTCACGGGAAGAATATACTCCTGTTCCAAGATAAGATTCTTTTACCATATTACCACTTATCTGCTGAATATCTTCCTGATATTTCTTACTATATCCATCTGTCAATGTATACCATACTACCATCTCATTATTTTCCATATTAAGCTGGGATGGCTGGCAGTGGGTTGCGTTTACCTGTATTACTTCATCAATCTTATAAGGATAATTGGTAATCTGCCCCTGATTGACAATATTAACATAAGTAGTCTCATAGTTTGTTTCCCACCAGTAATTATGGGCACTGTCATTTTTATTTCCCACCAGCTTATCATTTGTTCCCCGGTCTGCATATCCCTGAAGTCCATGCTTTAAAAACAGGGAGATGCTGTTATCTCCATAGGAGGGAACTGTCTGCTGGCTTCCACCCTCTGATGTAGCCTTGGTTGTATAACTTCCAACATTACGGTGACCGTAATGATACTCTGAGCCAGTTAATGGAATATCCTGTCCCTTTAACTGAACAACATCGGTTTTATAACGCCGTTGTCCCACCAAGTCTCTTAGCCAGTTATCATAACTGGTAACATATTTAGAGGATAAGGTATTGTAAGTCTCATCTTTTACCATGTCATGACTAACCATAACACTTTTTCCTGATTCCACAAAATAAGAAAAACCTTCCTGATAAATCTTACTGCTTGTAAAAGAACACATATCACAGTAACCAAGAATCAGCATGTCATACTGATCTAAATACTCTTTCCACGCTTCTATTTTCTCTTCTTCTGTCTTGTACCGGGAATCATTGGTAAACTTATTTTTCCAGTCTTCATTCTCCAGATAGTCCACAGTAATATTAAAATCCTCTACACAATCCAGATATGTTTTAAACTGACTGTTGGTATGTGCCCCGCTTGTTGCCATATACATGACTCCATCATTATAATAGCTGGATGCGTTTTCCATATCAGGTGTTAAGGTCATTTCCAATACCTTAATGTCTTCTCTCGTGTTGGAAGTTGTCTTTACAGCAGAATATTTTATAACACAGGTTCTCACATTCTGATTATCCGTATCATATACCTCCAGTTTCCATGGAAGAATCCCGGCATAATTGGCGGGGAGCTTGCGCTTGGCTATATACCAGGTACCGGCCTTCAATGTGCCATTGTCCACCGCTGTTCCATCCTGTGTGGTAATCTGCATCTCAATTCCTTCGGAAGGTGTGCTGTTTTCCACCGCCTGTTCCACCAGAGAACCACTGTAAATACCATCTCCATTTTTATCAATATAAAGTCCGATTCCATAATTACGTTTTTCCTGTCCGGTAATCTGAAAGGCATAACTAAATACATCATTTTCCACATACCGTATGCTTCCTGATGA